>CAXBHA010000460.1:0-3089 GCA_963974955.1 uncultured Yeosuana sp.
ACATAATGATTTTGTCATTCCGACAAAGGAGGAATCCCATTGATTTTCAATAGATCCTTCATTTCGTTTCACTCCATTCTGAATGACAAAAATGGCATTATGAATGAATACGGACATTCAAATTTTAAAAATAAAAACATGGAAAAAAAAGCCCCATGAAGTAAAATTCATGGGGCTTTTAAAATTAAATGGTATTATTTTAAATCAAATGTTAATCTAGCAAAAAGGAAACGGCCTCCAATACCAAATTGTTGTGCTCTTCTTGACCAATCAAAACGACCACTACTTCTGTTATTATATTGATCTTCAGCCCTGTCTGGATAAATATCAAACAGGTTATTGGCGCCAACAGTAATGGTGGTACTTTCGGCCACTTTATAACCAAATGATAAATCGGTCACTAATTTAGAACCAAACACTTGTTGATTGGCCACCGTTGTGGTTGCTTCTGTAACCTCACCAAACCATACGTTCCTTAAAAACACATTAAGTTTACCCGCAGATAAGGTATTTGATAAATTAATTTTGGTACGGGGCACCGCTTCTTCTAAATACACGCGGCTATCTTCAGGAAAATAAGTTCCAACTAAACCTGCATCCTTTAAAACTTGAGAAGATTTAATTCCACCTACTTGTTTTGTTTTAGAAAACGTTCCTGATAAATCATTTTTTAATTTTGCAGAAGTACCAATTCTGGCGTCATACGTGATTACAACATCCAGTCCTTTGGATTCGGTATCAATGGCATTCGCGAAAAACGAAGCAGCAGATGCATTAGCCTGAGATAATAATTTATCCAGTTCGGTACCTGTTCCAGGGCCTTCAAATTGACCTGTATAAACTACTCTGTCATTAATACCAACCCAATAACCATCAACAGTTATTGTTAAATGGGCATCTGGTATTTTCGACGTAAATCCTAAACTAACACTGCTTGATGTTTCTTGTTTCAATTGAGGAATCCCTAATAATTTAGCTGCTTTGCTATCATTGGAAAAGGTTCCAACTTCTTGAGGATTTCCTAAATTATCAAAAATCGTAGAGGTTGAGTTGAAATTCAATTGGTGCAATGATGGTGCCCTAAAACCGGTATTAAAAGCGGCTCGTATATTAGTGTTTTCACCAGCCTTTATTCTAGTTGCAATTTTACCGTTAAGCGTTGAACCAAAATCTGAATAATCTTCGTATCGTAAAGCACCACTTAATAAGAAACTTTCAGTAATATCTGCTTCCACATCTAAATAACCCGCAACACTGCTTCTACCACGGGATAATTCGTTGGCTGGACTAAATCCTGGAAATACTTGAGATCCACCTGGTCTTGAACCTCCAAAGAAATCTGTAGGTACTAGAAGGCTGCTATTAGGATTATCTGCTGCTTCAAAATCATCTCCTGGATTAGTAATAGCGAACTCAGCACTCGTTTGATCAGTTGAATTAAGTAATTGCCCTTCTGAGTTTCTTCTTAAATCATCATAAGCATTGTTTATATTTCCAGTACCATCATATTGTCCATATGAACCTTGCTCACCGGCCACAATTTCATAGTTTTCGACACGGTATTCAGCACCAAAAGCCACGTTTAGACCTGACATAACATCGTCATAAAATTTACTGATATCTAAATTGGTTGTATTTTGGGCAAAAGAAAAACCACCAGCATCGAAAAATGTTGGAGATGCTTTTTGCATAGAGGCATTATAGGTGTTTCCAATTGTATATAAAAACGCGTTTTTACCATAGGTATTACTAAAATCCACATCCCAATCTTCTATTTTACCTTTTATTCCAACCGCAAAAGATTTATCTGTGATAGTAGAATTAATTTCTGGCAAAAATCCATTGATGTACGCTGGGGTATAGGTTCTGCTTTGATTAGGTAATCTATAGAACCCAGCAGAATTCCCGGTTCTTGAGCTTATACCAGCAAATGAATACAATTGTGTACCATTTTCATCCAGTGGAATTGACATATTTGCGAAGAAACGACCACCGCGTAAAGCAGATTGCCCAACTCTCATATTAAAGTCACTTCTTCCTAAACCTCTGGCTGCCAGTTCAGCAGTCGTATTGTCGGCATTTAAAATTCCTTGAAGTTCAGTTTTGGTAGCAGTAGGACTTAATCCAAATCCCGCGGCATTACCGTATTGAATAACATCAGCTACATCATCATCTAATAATAAGGACAAATCATAGCCATCATTGTTGGCAAATCGTTCAATAGTATTGTACTGATTAAAAATTGACCCTTCCCATTCCTTCATTCTGCTATAATCTTGTCTTACATCGAAATCGCCGGTAAAATTGATAAACCCGCCTTTTTGTCCTAATGACAATCCATAATTAGCACTAACATTAGTTGTTTCACCGTCTACGCCACCTGTTTGGTCATTGGCATTTTTGGTGAAGTTTGCTCCTGTTGTAATGTTCATAGTTAACTCATTGGTACTTTTTTTAAGCACAATGTTAATAACTCCTGCAATAGCATCAGAACCATATTGAGCGGCTGCACCATCTCTTAATACTTCAATTCGTTCAATAGAAGCAGCTGGGATCGTATTTAAGTCAGTACCAACACTTCCCCGTCCGAAGGTTCCGTTTACATTTACTAAAGACGAGTTGTGTCTGCGTTTACCATTAATTAAAACCAAAACTTGGTCTGGACCTAAGCCTCTCAACGAGGCAGGGTCGATATGGTCGGTACCATCAGAAATAGTTTGGGTGTTGGATGTAAATGAAGGCGCCACATAATTTAAAATTTGATTTAAGTTAACTTGTGGCCCTGCGGTAACCAATTCGCTTACATCAATCACATCAACCGGCACAGCGGTATCAATTGAAGACCGATTTGGATTTCTTGTACCAATAAGCATCACCTCGTCAAGGGCGACTCCTTCTGTAAGAGACACCTTAATATTTTGTGCCGAAGGCACAGAAATTTCTGTTGTATTATAGCCTATTGAGGACACCACAAGAGTCGCTGGAAAACTAGCGACATTCAACGTAAACTTTCCATCAAAATCGGTAATTGTACCCGTTGTGGTGCCTTTAACAATAACATTGGCTCCGGGAACAGGGCTATTGCTAGT
>CAXBHA010000461.1:0-3087 GCA_963974955.1 uncultured Yeosuana sp.
GGGCAAGAGCGGAAGGAAAAGATATTGAATTCACTACAGAATATGAAGATCAATAGCTAATGTAGTTGCTCGGATGGATACTTGCTTCGAGAGTATCTACTGGATTGTCCAATTTGAATTTAACATAACCAAAATTTCGAATTAGTAGTTCTGTTCGTTTAGAATTAATATTCAAAGAGTGATTTATCGTAACTGTAAGACCTGCATCATCAATTCTGATTTCTTGAGAGATATCGTCCTCCTTGATCAATTTTTGATCTGTAGAATTGTACCATGTTCCGTGATTAACCCAGCTGACTATAGCATCATTGGTGACATTAAATTCTTGAAATTTTAAATTTAATGCATTTATTGGGTGGTGGGCGCTGATAAATGAATACTTGGGGGCATAAATTTTCATTTGAGAAATGCCGGACTCTGATTTTCTTATTTTACAATCCACAAAAGTAAGATGTCCTAAACCAGTAAAAATGCCATTAATTAGCGGCTCCTTATGAACTGGTTTTGTGGTTAGGAGGTTTGTTTCAAGTAGAATGTCGTTATCATTTATCAACAAAACACAAAAACACCTAGTTTCTTCTTTTGGAAACCACACTTCTCCATAATATTTTTTTTCTTTAAACATATTATTATACTTGGTATTTTAAGTTAACTATTAAGTGATATATTTCGGAAGTTTGATAATGGTATGTCATTCCTATTTTATTGCAGACTCGTGATAATTTAGCTCATCTGTGATGTCTTTAATTTCTGATGGTACTTTTTTTCCAGGAAGGTTCCGATATTAAGTTGTTAATTATTTTGTTCATATCATAGCTTTGAATACCACGAAAATTATTGACTTTCAGTTTTTGAAAAACTAACTTTACGCCTTACTGCTTCTACACGGAATTTTTTATTTTTAATTATTTTTTGGTATTCCGTGTAGAAGCAGTAAGGTAAAAACTTTTGATGAGTCGACAGGGGCAGTAATTACTGCCCCTGTCGACTCATCAGTATAATGCCTTTTTGTACTCATAAAATCTTATTTATTATCTCAATGTAATTTCGTCACAAATATTCATTAAATTTGTGACGAAATATATATTTTAAAATGCTTGTACCTACTGAAAAATTTATAAAAAATGCAATTTTAAATCACAAGCGTGGAAAAATATTTTTCCCGAATAATTTTGTTAAATTTGGGTCTTCTACAGCAATCAGGCAAGCTTTAATACGTTTAGAGGAAAAAGGGCTTTTGGTTCGACTGGCACAAGGTATTTACTTATATCCCAAGGAGCATAAGCAATTGGGGCTGCTTTACCCATCATTAGAGGAAATTGCTTTGGCGATTTCAAAAAGGGATAAAGCAAGAATAATTCCAACGGGAATCCAAGCCCTTAATAAACTGGGATTATCTACACAAGTTCCTATGAATCTTGTATACTTAACCGATGGATCTCCTAGAACTGTTAAAATTAAAAATAACACTATAAAGTATAAAATCGCATCTCCTAAAATTCTTTCGGCCAAAAGTGAGACAAATATTTTGGTGATACAGGCATTGCGAGAAATAGGGCAAAAAAACTTGGATGGAAATCAGCTTGAAAAAATTAAGAACATACTAAAAACGGTCGATAAAGATCTTATCAAACATGACATGAAATTGGCACCTGTATGGATTTCAAAAATAATGGAAGAGATACTAAAAAATAAAGAATAAATGAAGGAGTGGTTTAGCCTGTCAGTAAGCGACCGGAGAGAAGCTATAATACAAACGAGTATAGATAAAGGTCTACCGGCCGCAGCCATTGAAAAGGATTGGTGGGTTGTAACGGTTTTACGTGCCATTTTCAGTACTGTCTATACTGAACACCTTGTCTTTAAAGGCGGGACATCTTTAAGTAAGGCCTGGGGTGTAATTGAAAGGTTCTCTGAAGATATTGATTTGGCGATGGACAGATCATTTTTTGGCTTTAGTGGTACACTTAATCGCACTAAAGTTTCTCACCTGAGAAAGGCTTCTTGTAAATTTGCAAGCGAAGTGTTTCCCAAGGAATTAGCCAAAACTCTTCATGCACAAAATGTGGGAGAATTTTCAATAGAAGTTCGTGAATTTGTACTATCTGATACTGATCCCTTAGCAATAGAAATACATTACAAATCGCTTGTTGAGCATATAGACTATTTGGCACCGAGAATTCTAGTGGAAATTAGTTCAAGGTCGTTAAGAGACCCATTTGAAAAGAAGGGTATCATCTCTTTCATTGGTGCAAAGTACAATGGACAACCTTTTGCTGATGAAATAATTTATATACCAACAGTCCTCCCCACAAGAACATTTTTAGAAAAACTTTTTCTTTTACATGAAGAGTTTCAAAAGCCTGAAAATAGAGAAATATTTAGTGAACGAATGACAAGGCATCTATATGATATTTCTAGGTTGATGGATACTCCATTTGGAGAAAGTGCTTTAATTGACAGTCATTTATACTCCAATATCATTCAACATCGCAAAATTTTTACTAAAGTATCTTGGGTAGATTATTCCAAACACGCTAAAAGAACATTGGATTTTATACCGCCTGATCGGGCAATGAAGGATTGGGAAAGGGATTATGTGGCAATGCAAGAAAGTATGTTTTATGGAAAAACAGAACCATTCGACGAACTAATGAATAAATTGAGAGGTTTAAGAGATAGGATTAACAAAATGGAAAGCTAGTAGTTTAATTTTCTCAGATATACGGAAATTGCGCACAATACATTTGGTCCATAATTTTTCTTATCATGAATTGAGAAATCAGTGTTTCTGTAACTTTTTATTTTCCAAGCCTGCGGAAGTCGAAAATCCCTTCCGATCCAATCGGCGAAGGGCCGCTTGACCTTTCTTCTCCCTACCCACAAAATCTGGTAAATCGCTATCCATTTTTTGAACCATAACATCGAAAATGTAAAAAGGTCTAAATTCTTTTAATTATCTTGAAATCAGCTTTTTGTAAAATGGAAAAGATAATCGAAAATATCGCCAATTGGTTGGTCGCCTTGAAGGTGAGAAAAGACAAAATCCACCAGAACATTTATGCCTTTATGAGAAGAGGTTATAAT
>CAXBHA010000462.1:0-3073 GCA_963974955.1 uncultured Yeosuana sp.
ATCAACATTTTAAATGAGTAAGTCTCTTTCTTCTGTAAAAGCCAATTTTGGTACGCTTCCGGTTTTTTTAACCGCGATTTCTACAATTTTAGGAGCGGTCATGTTTTTGCGATTTGGTTTTGCTGTAGGTTCAGTAGGATTTACAGGAACCTTATTAATTATTTTTATTGGGCATTTAGTTACCATACCAACAGCCATGGCATTGGCCGAAATAGCTACAAACCAAAAAGTTGAAGGAGGTGGTGAATATTTTATTATATCACGTTCCTTCGGAGTGAATATTGGCGCAGCCATTGGGATTGCTCTTTATTTATCTCAAGCCATTAGTGTTGCGTTTTATGTCATTGCTTTTGGAGAGGCATTTGACGCCATAAAACCTTGGGTAGCTACCGAATTTGGATATGAACTTTACGATAACCGTTTGTTTACTATTCCAGCATTACTGATACTTATTTGGTTGATGGTTACCAAAGGCGCCGATTTAGGTATGAAAGCTCTTTATGTGGTGGTTGCCATACTTGCTATTTCATTAGTTCTATTCTTTATGGGATCAACGTCCTATTCCGATGTATTTGATAGCACTCAATTATTTAAAAATATGGATGCCGACAAAGGTTTCTTTTACGTGTTTGCTATCATATTTCCAGCATTTACGGGGATGACAGCAGGTGTTGGATTGTCCGGCGATTTAAAAGAGCCTAAAAAATCTATCCCTATGGGTACTTTGGGTGCAACCATTATAGGCATGGTTCTTTATGTGTTTATCGCCTATAAATTAGCGTCATCTGCAAGTCCCTCAGATTTAATAGGAGATCAATTAATTATGGGTAAAATTGCACTTTGGGGACCTATTATTCCTATTGGTTTAGCGGCGGCAACTATTTCTTCAGCATTAGGATCGTTCATGGTGGCACCTAGAACTTTGCAAGCTATTGGCGGGGACAAAGTATTCCATAATAAATTTGTGAATTTTTGGGTTGCGAAAGGCACGAAAAAGAATAATGAACCCAGAAATGCTACGATTCTCACCAGTGGTATTGCCCTTATTTTTGTATTAATGGGCGATGTTAATGCGGTAGCAGAAATTATCTCTATGTTTTTTATGGTTACCTATGGATCGTTGTGTTTAATATCCTTTATGCAGCATTTTGCAGCGGATCCTTCATATCGCCCCTCATTTAAATCTAAATGGTATTTATCGTTACTTGGCGCCATTATGAGTCTTTATTTAATGTTTAAAATAAATACTCCATATGCGATGGCAGCCATTGCATTAATGGTGGTTTTATATTTTTATATTTCTATTAAAAGCGATACCAATAAAGGAATGGCTAATATTTTTCAAGGCGTTATTCATCAATTTAGTAGAACCATGCAAGTCTTTTTGCAAAAAGCAGAAAAAGATAAAACCGAAGAAGATTGGCGCCCTGCGGTATTGTGTCTTTCTAAAGATAGTTTTGAGCGCTATAGTGCTTTGGAAATGATGAAATGGATTTCTCACCGATATGGTTTTGGAACTTATATTCATTTTGAAAAGGATTACTTTTCTAAAGAATCTAAACTAAAAGCAGAAGAAAAACTTAAAAAATTAATTAAAATATCGTCTTCGAGTAAATCAAATGTGTTTTTAGAAACCCTTATAACGCCATCAAATACAGCGGCTATTATACAAGCCATTCAACAACCTGGCATCTCAGGGCAACCCAATAACATGATGCTTTTTGAGTACAAAAAAGGGGAAACAGAATGGCTCACAGATGTTATTGATAATTACAGCGTATTAAAAACCGCTAAATATGATTTGTGCATTTTGGCAACCTCTGATAAAGGTTTTGGGTATAAGAAAGACATTCACGTTTGGATTAATAAAGATGATTATGAAAATGCCAGTTTAATGATTTTACTATCGTACATTATTTTAGGTCATTCGGATTGGAAAAAAGGACAAATCAAAATTTTTGCAACTTTCCCTCAAAAAGATTTGAAGCAAGAACAGGACAATCTAATCGAATTGACCTCTAGTGGCCGTTTACCAATATCAGCCAATAATATTCGGGTTTTACCTTTGGATGAAGGTAAAAATAGGCACGATTTAATAAATGAATATTCTGTGGATGCCGATTTAACCTTAATTGGTTTTCATGAGGGCATGATTAAATCAGAAAAAAGCATAGAACTTTTTCAAGGTTATAACAAAGTTGGAAACATACTTTTCGTAAATACGTTAACTTCTAAATTTATTAAATAACTCAATAAAAAGGCGTATAAAAAGGCGCTTAAGAGATTTCTTAAACGCCTTTCTAATCTATTAAAAAGTTTACTGCTTATTTCGCCTCAGCATAACGTCGTTCAACTTCATTCCAGTTAATGACATTAAAAAATGCATTGATATAGTCTGGACGACGATTTTGATAGTGCAAATAATACGCGTGTTCCCAAACATCCAATCCTAAAATTGGTGTGCCACCACAACTTACTCCAGGCATTAACGGATTATCTTGGTTGGGTGTCGAACAAACCTCAACTTTACCTCCTTTATGCACACATAACCAAGCCCAACCTGAACCAAAACGAGTAGCAGCTGCCTTACTAAATACATCTTTAAAAGCGTCAACCGAACCATAAGCTGCAACAATCGCATCCTTTAGGTCTCCAGATAAATAGCCTTTTCCTTCTGGATTCATAACGTTCCAAAATAAAGAGTGGTTATAAAACCCCCCTCCATTATTTCTTACAGCCGCATTATTCATATCTAATTTAGCAAGTATGTCTCCAATGGACTTGTTTTCTATAGCTGTTCCTGCAATTGCTGCATTTAAGTTGTTTGTATACCCTTGATGGTGTTTTGTATGATGTATTTCCATGGTGCGAGCATCAATATGAGGCTCTAAGGCGTCATATGCATATCCTAATTTTGGTAATTCAAAAGCCATAATTATTTTGTTTTAATTTGTTAATATTACATTTCATTCAAATTTAAGCATTTACTAATAAAGAGTCTTCAATTAAAAATAATTAATTGTTATCAACTCATTGATAGTTTTTATCTTGTATGCAAATTCAAAGTGTATGC
>CAXBHA010000463.1:0-3061 GCA_963974955.1 uncultured Yeosuana sp.
AACCACAAGATCTTTAATTGGCGTCCAAGTGGCACCAACACCTAAATCTAAATACCCTGGGTTGTTGAAGTTGTTTAAAAGGGTGGTTCTATATTCACCCAAACCGGAAAATGCAAAAGTTTCACTCAATTTTTGACCATATAATGATGAAATATTAAACACATCATTAGCCGCTCTAAATTTAGGATTGTCATTCGGGTTGTCTTTATCATTAAATTTTACCCACGATAAATTTAAATTTCCAGCATTTCTCCAAAAGAATTGATTGGTATTTAAGTTTGCAAAGGCATTTACGGTTACCCCAAAAGACCCTGATGTATTATTTGGGGTCCCTTGTGCATACCAATTTTTATAATTGGAGATGCTGCCACCAATAATTCCGAACGCTCCTTTTTTCCAACCTGGTAAATTATCTATTTTTGTTTGCGTAGCATTCACACGCTCTTGAGCTGCTTTTAAAGAGTCTTTTTGAACAGTAAGTATTGCTTTTAATTCTTCCGCAGTTTGTGCATTCACAGAAATGATTCCCAGAAATAAGGCACCTAATAGAAGTGATTTTCTCATTTTATTGGATTATTTAAACGGCTGCAAATATAAAAAGTAAATTTTATAATACAGATCTAAGTACATGACAAAAATTAATTTTGAGAGATAAGCTTCTCGTAGTTTTCAGGATAACTAAGACCTCACAGGTTTTTAAAACCTGTGAGGTCTACATAGCGAACAAATTTTAATACGCTTAAAATAAGTTGTTTATATTTCTATTCTAATTTTTTGTCATGTACTAAAAATACAGACACTAATCTAAAAGGCAATTGGAAATTATTTGGTTTTAAACAAAGGAACGGATGAGCAGGCTTCCCCATACATAATCGATTTAACTAGAGGTTTAAGCTTGTTGGCAAGCATAATATAGGCATTTTGAGGTACTGCCTTTTTTGAACAACCTTTTATAATAATAGGCTTATTTTTAAATTCAGAAAAGTCAATGGTGTTTAGAACATCTTGATAAATAGATGTTTCAAGAAGCTCAAGATTGCCAATCACTGTTTTTTTCGTGAATGGCTCCAAATGAATACTTAACAAGATAAAGGCCCAAGCAGGAATAATGGCATCACTACTGCATGTTAAAGCTACGTAGGTGCCATTAAATTGTGACCAGTTATATGTATTCGTCCGGTCTCTAAATTCCTTTTCGCGCAACACGAAACCTTCAAATAACCAATCTTTAATATCAAGTACAACGCGCTTACCTTCAGGATAATAATCTTCAAGGTTTATTGTTGTTAATTTGCTATTCGCTACGCGATTTATAATGTCGTCTTGCATTTTTATTAAGACCTTTCGACTGCGCTCAAGGTGACATTTAGTTTTAATGTTACTTGGGGATTTTTGTAAACTGCTACTGAAAACTATTTACTCAAATTAAAGCATTCCTAATTCCAGTTTAGCTTCTTCACTCATCAATTCATGTGTCCAAGGCGGATCGAATGTAATTTCGACTTCTGCACTTTTAACAGCGTCAAGTGATTTTATTTTCTCTTCAACTTCCAAAGGAAGCGTTTCCGCAACAGGGCAGTTAGGAGTGGTTAAGGTCATTAAGATTTTTACATCGTAATCTTCATTTACAAAGACATCATAAATTAACCCCAGTTCATAGATGTCTACTGGAATTTCAGGATCGTAAATCGTTTTTAAAACACCTACTATTTTTTCCCCTAATGCTGCGGTATCTATTTTTATATCGTTCATATTAATTTAATTGTGTTTGGTATGCTATGGCATACATTTTTAACTGTTTAATCATACTAACCAAGCCATTGGCCCGTGTTGGGGACAAATGTTCTTTTAATCCAATTTTTTCAATAAAATCAGTTTTGGCAGCAATGATATCTTGAGGATGTTGGTTTGAGAACACACGAATTAAAATGGCGATTATCCCTTTGGTGATTATGGCATCACTATCTGCCGTAAAACAAAGTTTATTGTCTTTCATTTCTGCATGTACCCAAACTTTACTTTGGCAACCCTTAATAATGTTACTGTCCGTTTTGTATTGGTCGTCAATAAGCGGTAAATCCTTTCCAAGATCAATCATATATTGATACCGTTCTTCCCAATCTTCAAACATTGAGAATTCATCAATAATTTCATTTTGTATATCTTCAATAGTCACTGGTACAATTTTTTACAAAAATACAATAAGATAAATTGTTATTCAATGTTTTCTGAAATTGATAATATTACTTTAACAAGGGCTTCAATTTCCTTTGGAGGACTTAAGTGGTCAAAACTTTGGGATTCGTAAGTGGTTCCGTTATATATTATTTTTAGATTGGCAATAGCCGCTCCATCATAAAAACGTGCTTCGGTTGGTGCTTTTAGGTTTGGAATATTTTCAATTTCAACGGCTTTGAGTACTTCCATAAGTTTAGTCCATTCATCCTCATTACAGATTTTAACGGTAGGTTTAATATTCCGCTTATTAATTACAGAAACCATTGTTTTGTCTATGACAATTAGTTTGTAGTTCCCTCTTGAGGAAGCTGAATATTCTACATAAATGTTGTCTTGATTTATCTTAAATTCTTTACAACCGTGATCTAAAAAGACCAGTGATAATACAATTAATAAAATTTTCATAACCAAGGGTTGTTAGGTATTAATACAAAAAAGACGCCAAAGATTAAGCCAACATCTTATTAGCTTTTTTAACACCGGCGATGAGACTGTCTATTTCTTCTAAGGTATTGTAAAATGCAAACGATGCTCGTACGGTTCCTGGTATTTTAAAGTAATCCATAATAGGTTGGGCACAGTGGTGACCTGTTCTCACTGCAATGCCCAATTTGTCTAGAATAGTCCCAACGTCATAAGGATGTATCCCTTCAAGATTAAAAGAAATAACCGCGGTTTTGTTTTTTGAAGTTCCATAGATTTTTAAACCGTCTATTTCAAGAAGCTTTTTTGTGGCATAATTTAATAGTTCATGTTCATAGACTGAAATGGTGCCAAAACCTATGGCATTCATATAATCTATGGCTGCGCCAAAAGCGATACC
>CAXBHA010000464.1:0-3061 GCA_963974955.1 uncultured Yeosuana sp.
CACTCCATTCTGAATGACAAAAATGGTATTATGAATGAATACGGACATTCAAACTTTTTATCAACTAAATGCTAAACCACCATTAATATCAACATTATTACCTGTTAAAAATGATGATTCATCACCCACTAAATAAGCCACCAAGTCTGCTACTTCATCGGCCCGTCCTTCACGTCTTAAAGGTGTAGCATTTGCGACATTTACACGAACTTGATCTTTTGTGAAATCGTCATGGAATTTTGTTGCAATCATACCTGGGCAAACAGAGTTAATTCTAATTCCTTGTGGGCCTAATTCTTTAGCCCAATTTCTTGTTAAAGTCATAACCGCACCTTTAGAAGCAGCATATATAACCGATCCTGGTCCTCCGCCATCACGAGCTGCTTGAGAAGCAAAGTTTACAATTGAACCTCCTTTTCCCATTAAGGGTTTGAAAGCTTGAGTCACAAATACTGTTGATTTGAAGTTAACGTTCATTACTAAGTCATAGAATTTTTCGTCTACCTCTTCAATGGTTTTTCTAGCGAATAAACCTCCAGCAACATTTACTAAAATATCAACTTTGTCTCCAAAGGCTTCTTTTGTTTTAGCAACCATGTTATCAATATCCTCTTGTTTTGTAACATCGGCATACACAGCGACGGCCTCTCCACCAACTGCCTTAATAGCTACCATAGTTGCGTCTCTATCTGATTCACTATCAAAATAGTTAACCACAATTTTTGCGCCTTCTTTGGCTAATTTAACACAAACTGCTCGACCAATGTCACGTCCACCGCCAGTTACAACGGCTACTTTTCCTTTTAATGTACTCATTTTAAATATTTATAATTCTTGATGGTTGATTTCTGCTATTTAAATTTTAATTTAAAAAATCAATACTATTATATTCCTAAAGCTTGTCCACCACCAATTTGAATAGTTTCGGCTGTTATAAAAGATGCATCCTTACTTGCTAGGAAAGAAACAACAGAAGCTACATCTTCTGGTTGACCTAATCTTCCTAACATAATACTATTTGCCCAAGAAGCAAAAACCTCAGGTTTAGTTGCTTTAATTTGGGCATGAAATGGGGTATCAATGGTGCCGGGAGATACTGCATTTACTCTAATCCCATATTCAGCTAAATCTTAGCATGAACACCAGCTTTAGATGTCCCGTAAATTCCGGCACCAGGCCCTCCAGCAGTCCATCCTGCATTTGAGGTATAGTTAATTATTGAAGGATGTTCTCCCTTTTTAAGAAAAGGTATCGCTGCTCTTGATGCAAAAAATGTTGAGTCAAGGTTCAATGCCATTACAAATCTGTAAAATTCAGTCGTCATTTCTTCAAACCTAGATCTACCACCTAATCCACCTGCATTATTTACTAGAACGTCAATTTTTCCATACTTTTTTCCTATTTTATTGATGTTTGCAGTTACTTCTTCTTCTTTAGTAACGTCGAATCCGTAATATTCAGCAGTGATTCCTTCTGCACTAAGTTCTTTAACTCTTTTGGCGCCTTCTTCATCTTCGATGCCATTTAATACCACAATGTATCCATCTTTACCCAATCTTTTCGCTACGGCAAATCCAATTCCACCCGTAGCTCCGGTAATTACTGCAACTTTATCTTTTAATGTACTCATTTTATTGATTTTATATTATAATTATTTTATTTTTCTACTGATTCAATGTTTTTTGCGAAATAATATATGGCTCCAACCCCTAGTGGAACAAAAATGGCAATGGCAATGAAAATTGGGGTATATGAAACTTCGGCAATAATAGGTACTAAAAAGTTCATAATGATAACCGAGAATACACCAATCATACCCCCTAAACCTGCTAATGACCCAACAGATTTTCCACTAAAAAAATCACTTGGTAATGTTTGAACATTGCTAATTGCAAACTGAAAACCAAATAGTACTACAAAAACAATAGCAACAAATCGCTCGGGAGTATTTCCAATAAGAACCGTGGCTATAAGGCCCAGTATCATAATAACTCCACCTATTAAAATAGTGGTTTTTCTTCCTTTATCAATTGAATTTGTTTTTGCAATTATTTTACCCGAAACATAGCCCCCAGCAATACTACCAATAGCAGCACCAACATAAGGAACCCAAAGAAACATACCTACTTCCTTGACATTAAAATGATACATGTCAAAAAGATAAATTGGCATCCACCCTACAAATAACCACCAAATTGGTTCTAAAAAGAAACGCCCTACAACGACTGCCCAAGACTCTTTATGGGACAGAATTTGTTTTAAACTTAAACCTTTCGTGTCTTCCGTTGCGTTTTGATCGGCTTTACTTTGACCTTCTAAAATATATTTTTGTTCTTTCGCAGTAATCCAAGGGTGTTTTTTTGGCCCAGCTTTATTGATTAATAACCAAGGTATAATCCATAAAATTCCAAACGACCCTATTACCATAAAGGTAACTCTCCACCCAAAACCAACAAATAATGCTGCAATTAATGGTGGTGCAATTACAGAGCCTATTGATGCGCCTGCGTTAAATAATCCTTGCGCAATAGCACGCTCTTTTATTGGGAACCATTCGGCATTACTTTTTACACCCCCTGGCCAGTTACCAGCTTCCGATAGCCCCAATGTACTTCTAAAAAAAGCGATTGAAAATAGCCCACGAACAGTTGAGTGCATGAATGATGAAATCCCCCAAACGCCAATGCTAATTACATAACCAATTCTGGTTCCTACTTTATCGAATAGTTTGCCCGAAAACAGTTGTCCAAGTGCATAAGCCACCATAAAAATATTCAGGATATAGCTATAATCATTTTTTGTAAGTCCTAATGAATGGGAAATTGACCCCTCAAGACCTTCACTTCCCCACATAATTCCAAGTGCACTTCTATCAACATAATTAATAACCGTTGCCAGAAATATCAATCCGATAATAAACCAACGTAATCCTTTAATTTTCATCTGTTTGTTTTTAGTTGTTTTTAAAAGTCAGATGTAATTCGCATAGAAAATTTCTTGTCCCTATTATTATGGGAACTTTTAAATTTTTTAAATATGCTCGTTTCATAATCCTTTATTT
>CAXBHA010000465.1:0-3059 GCA_963974955.1 uncultured Yeosuana sp.
ATACAATTAGAACAAAACATCAATAAAAAGGGAAATGAAGATTTTGGATCTATCAATAATTCCATTAAAAATGGCATGAATGCACGCCAAATGCAGTTGCTAACCAGAGCCATTGATTTTCCTGCGGGATATTCCATAAAATACATTAAAGATGCTAATGGGAATACCATCAAATCTTTAGTTAATAATACCATGATGAAGGTACTTTTAAACGAGCCGGTTAAATCGGGTTCTTCCATGAGTTTTTCTATTGCATGGTCGTATCCAATAACAGATAGAAGTATGTTTTTTCTATCAAGAGAAGGGTATGAATATTTTCCGGAAGATGATAATACCGTGTATTTAATTGCACATTGGTTTCCAAGAATGGCGGTTTATAATGATACAGAAGGCTGGCAAAATCAACAATTTCAAAGATTGGGTGAATTTGCCTTGGAATTTGGAAACTACGACGTAGATATTGCAGTACCAGAAGATCATTTAGTTGCGTCGACTGGAGCCTTGCAAAACCCTTCAGAAGTATTAACTAAAACACAACAGGAACGATTGGAAATAGCCAGAAAATCCTTTGAAAAGCCAGTTTTAATTGTTACTAAAGAAGAGGCTGAAGCGAACGAAAAAGATAAAGCAACTAAGTTAAAAACATGGAAATTTAAAGCCACCAATGTTAGGGATTTTGCGTTTGCGTCGTCTAGAAAATTTATTTGGGATGCGCAAGCTGTAAAATTTTCAGACCATACCACAATGGCCATGTCCTTTTATCCTAAAGAAGGATTACCTGTTTGGGAAGAAGAATCTACAAAAGCGGTCGTTAATGCCTTACAAGTATATTCGGAGGCGACATTTGAATATCCGTATCCTGTGGCCATTTCTGTGAATACATCGAACATAGGGATGGAATTTCCAATGATAAGTTTTAATGGAGGCCGCCCAGTAAATGGCAAAATAAGTGACAATGCTAAAGCAGGAATGATAGGAACAATTGTTCATGAAGTGGGTCACAATTGGTTTCCAATGATAATAAGTTCTGATGAGCGCAAATGGATGTGGATGGACGAAGGTTTAAACACGTTTATAAATACTAGAACAATGGCAGAACGGTATCCGCAATTTAATAGTACAACGCCTAAAAGTATTATCCCATTTATGAGTGGAGATAAAAGTATTATGAGACCCATAATGACCGCGTCCGACAACGAATTATTAAATCAATTCGGTGCAAATTTTTATATGAAGCCTACGGTTGGTTTGCAAATGCTAAGAAATTCAGTTGTTGGGAAAGAGTTGTTCGACCAAGCCTTTAAAGAATATTGCAACAGATGGAAATATAAACATCCAAATCCTGCAGATTTATTTAGAACATTAGAAGACGCAACGGCTGTTGATTTGGATTGGTTTTTTAGAGGATGGTTTTTTACAACCGATAACGTGGATATGGAATTGTCCAATGTGAAATGGTTTAAGGTATATGAACAAACCTTAAATATTGAAGACCAAAAAAAAACAGCAAAAGTTAAAATTGAAGGAGAAAACTCAGGGGGTAAGGTAAAGGATTTTTCAAGTGGCCCAGAAATTATTATCATGGATACAACACCAGATAATGGCTATGGTCAATTTTTATCAAGGTTAAATGAGCCAGAGTTGCGCAAACGGCTTTCTGGAAAAAATATTTATGAAATCACCATTAAAAACATAGGTGGACTGGTAATGCCAGTAACTATAGAATGGGTTTTTAAAGATGGATCTACGGAAATTGACACATTACCTGCTCAAGTATGGAGGTTCAATGAATCTGAAATTAAAAAAACGTTTGTAAAAGATAAAGAAGTCGTTAAAGTAAGATTAGATCCAAATTTTGAGTTTGCTGATACAGATACAAACAATAACACATTTCCAAAAGAAGAGCATCAATCGGATTTTGATACGTTTAAAAATAAAAATTAAGAGAGCATTATTTTAGAAGTTGAGTTTTTATTAATTGAACTTAATACACTCTATTGTTTGAATTTAGTAGTTGAACAAATACAATATGATTGCCAAATTAGGAGAGAAATTCACAAAATTATTTTTAAGGTATATGCCGGATGCTTTTGTTTTCGCCATGTTGTTGACCTTACTTACTGCTTCAATTAGTTTGATATGGACTGAGGCTACGCCCATAAAAATTATTTCTGCTTGGTATGATGGGTTTTGGACCTTACTGGAATTTGGAATGCAGATTGTTCTTATCATTATTACAGGGTTTGCCATTGCATTATCACCAGTAGTAAAAAAAGGTGTTGATTTTTTAACCCAGTATATTAAATCGCCAAAACAAGTCTATATTTTAGTCATGTTTTTAGGTGCGCTATTGTCTATCGTTAGTTTTGGTTGGATCATTATAACCTGCGTATTGGCAAGAGAATTAGCCATTCGTGTAAAAGGAATAAACTATCCCTTTTTAATGGCATTGGTTTTTTATTCCAGTGCTAGTTGGGTTACGGGTTTATCAAGTTCAATCCCATTGCTTTTGGGTACCGAAAACAATTATTTAATTAAGTCAGGAGTCCTTAGTGACACTATTCCTTCATCTTTATCCTTAGGTTCAGGACTAAATTTGGCAATGCTTCTGCTTTTTATCATTGGTGGACCACTGTTAATTTTACTAATATTTCCTAAAAAAAGCAACAATAAGGAATTAAGCGATTTGTTAGTTGATAAAAACTCAAAAAAAGAACTTTCGATAGAGGAAGAAGCAAAAAGTTTAAAACTGCCTTTTAAAACGGTCTCAGACACCTTAAATAATAGTGTGATTCTTCAATACAGTATGGCATTTTGTGGCTTCGCTTATATTATTTATTATTTCATCACTAAAGGAATGATATTGAATTTTAACATCATGATTTTTATATTTTTGATGGTTGGGTTAGTATTGCACAAAACACCCATTCGCTATGGTATAGCGATGAATCGTTCAAGCAGCAATATTTCTGGAATTTTAATCCAATACCCTTTTTATGCCGGTATCATGGGAATCATGTTATATACGGGTTTAGGTGAAAAATTAGCTCAAGTAATGG
>CAXBHA010000466.1:0-3058 GCA_963974955.1 uncultured Yeosuana sp.
CGATTGGTTGGAGAGCAGTTCTTTGATGTCGTCCAGTAATTCCATTTTGAATTCCCTTAGGTCATCCGTAGTAATTGTAGTTGCTGCCATACTAATAGGTTTTGAATAAGTAAAGCCGCCAAGGTTATCATTTTTAAATGGCGGCTTTACCGTGATTTGACTTTCGTTCCACAAAACTGAGGCGGTTTGATGGTTTTTATTCACAAGGTGGCACCAAGTTGGTATAAAGTTTAACATCCTTTTAGTTGCACTATTTTGGTAGGGTTTGACTTTCTAATTGGGAAGTTTTGGAAGAAAATTTATCGTGCTTACTATTTAAAATAGAAAACCCAAGTTGGTGCCAACTTGGGTGAAATTTTTGCTAAAGGGGCGGTACATAAATTTAGCCATCCATTTCCTCAATTCGCTTTAAAAGGGACATTTTTAGGGAATCGAGAAATTTTGCAGGGTCAATAGCCCTGTCCCGGATGGAAATAAAGGTTCTATAGAAATCTCCCAGCTGTACGTTTAATATGAATTCAAAAGCCCTAATGAGTTCTTTAATATCACCTTTTACGGCTCCAGAAGCTATCAGGGAATAGGTAAGTTCAACGATATCCGTTTTTGATGCGCCGCATTTTAGATTGAAGCTACTTTCAGGATTTAATTTCCAGTCATCGTTTGATAGCTTGGATAGTCTCTTTTTGAGATAAAGGACCATCAGCTCATACCCCTTAAACTGTGCGAGGAGTGCATCTTTTGGCGTACTAAATTCGGGGTCTTGAAAATAGATATAGGAGTATCCTATAGGAAGTTCCTTATTTGATTTTCGTGTGAAGTAGTAGGCATCAAAATGAGTACATCCCAATTCAAGATACTGCCCAAAATCGATATGCTGTAAAAAGAAAGCATTGTATCGAGATAGATGCTTTTTGATATATTTCCGTTGTACTTCAATTGAATTTTGAGGGTATGCCAAATCGAATTTGTACAGTTCTGTATGATAGATTAATTGCGATAGCGGTATATGTTTAATATTCTTGAAAAAATCAATTTCTTGGGCTATATTCCCAAAATCATGTGATGTAATCTCCTTGCGATAGGTGGAAAGCAATTTTCTGCATAAAAAAATGGACTTATGGCTTTGTAGCGTAATTTTTGACGTACTTATCTTAGTTTCCTCAATATCCTTCAACAGTTCTTTCGACAGAAGTTTTAGATTCATAGTCCTCCATTTCATTGGCCTTGTCCCAACTGTTCATGGAGGTGTATTTAGAAAGTCAACCACAGGATCCGTTACCAAATCCTAGAACAGGGGATTTTGCGAGGCAATTATTAATTACTTCCATTTTTAATAAAAACTTGATTAGTTTGTTTCGATTTAAAAGTAGCAAAATATACTTTTCTGCTTTTCGATTGAAAACGTATATTGATACGTATAGGAACGTAAATTAATACGTATCCACATACGTGCTAGTGTAGATTTCTTTGTGGCGATTTTAGTTTTGGCCAAAACGGTCTAGGAATTCCGTTTTGTTTTTTACCCCAATTTTCCTGAAAATATTGGAGGCATGTTTGGACACCGTGCGTTCGGCTATAAAAAAATCTTCACCAATATCCTTATAAGTTCTATTGTCTAAAATAGACATTGCCATCTCAATTTCCCTTCTAGTCAATCCTTTTTTTAAAAATTTTGGATCAACGGTTTGTTTGTGTGCGCGACTATAATGTTCAAAGACGCCCTTAAGTTGTCGTTTATGCTCCAAAAAGTAATGATACCTTTCAATTTCAATGAGGGTGATAGCATAGAAAGACATATTAATAATCGTAAAGGTTAACCATTGATAATCCCCGATTACCGTTAGGATGGGTAGGAGACACATGCATGTAACACCAATGAGGGCAAGCTTATTTCTTCTTTTGGCCAAGGTACCTGGATTAACCGATTCGGAAATTTTTCTGCGAAAAGAATATAGGAAGTACAAACAAATGCCCGATACAGGTACTGCAAAGCAAATCCGAGCTATGTCAATTGAATTTGTAAAATAATAGGGCAGGAGATATAATCCGAAGAAGCATAATGTCCCATAAATTGCGATATTCGAAATGGTCAAATGAACATTGAGGAACTCAATATCGTACTCCTGATATATGTAATAAAACAGATAAATTCCCATGGTCAATGAAACACCATAGGTTATGATGTATTGAAGTATAAAAGGTCCTGGAAAATCTTTAATGGGTAGAAATCCTCCCGTTAGGTTATAAAGCACAAATAAACTTGCTAGTATGAGGAATCGTTTTAGATTCTTATGTTTAATTTTTATAGATTGGATGAATACAACACATAGGATAAAAGTATCTATGAGTAGATAAAAGTAAGTGGTCCAATGTATTGAAGTGCCAAACATTTCTAATTGTTAATCTGATTTAGTTTCAAATCGATTTTCTTCGATATTTTTCTGAACGTTGTTCCAAGGAAATATTTTACCGTTCATGGCAATAAATACTCCCTTTTCTAAAAAACCCAATGCCGAAATTGCATATCCTAAGTTGAATCGAGCATCGGTATTTGGGTGCGTGCCTAGTATAAATGCCCCCGTTAGAACTACGGTTTTATCTAAATACATTTCACCTAGAAAACGAGCTGTTTCTACCATCGTTACCGTGCCGTGAGTCAAAAGAAATTTATCAATACTGCTTGTTCTGATTTTTTTTGCAACGTGTTCCCTGTCCTCTTTGGTAATAAATCTGCTGTCCTTGTCAAATAGTTTTTCGATACAGTATGCTGTATTTGGAATAATTCCTCCAATCAAGTCCTGAATACTAATCGTATGCTCTTGTTTTTCATCGGAATTCTGATAATCGTATCCCTCAATTGTTCCTCCGGTGGAAAGTATCTGAATCATTCTTTAAAGATTTACATGCTTAGTTTAATATCATCAGTTAACCTTATAGATTATATTTTAAGACTTAATTCGCTGATTAGCATGTGTTTTAAATATAGCTAGAGTTGTTTAAATGTAATAAATTTCTTATATATTGGTCTTTTGATTCCCAAATAGCGAATCAATTTCCC
>CAXBHA010000467.1:0-3057 GCA_963974955.1 uncultured Yeosuana sp.
AGCAATTCGTTAACAATTAACCCAATAGGGACCGCTGTGTCAACATCCAATTCTAAATTTTCCATGGCACATTCAATTTTCACTTTGTCATCTGCATTAAACGTGTCCAGGATACCTTCGCCAAGATTAAGAAAATAGTCTTTCATCTCTATGCTGCCAAGATTGTCTCCTTGATACAGCTTTTGATGGATAATACCCATGGATTGCACACGGTTTTGACTGGCTATCATGGCGTCTTTTGTTGCAGAATCTTCCAATTGGGCCGATTGTAACGAGATTAAACTTTTTACCAGTTCAAGGTTGTTTTTAACACGATGGTGGATTTCTTTTAACAACAATTCATTTTGCTTGTTTTTTGCGGCTAGCAATAAGTTGCTTTTTGTGCGGTTTTTATAACTTCTGTACCCAAAAAACAGAAACCCTAAGAGCAGGGAAGCAAGACCTATAGTTAACCATTGCACTAGTTTTTGTTGGGAAAGTTGCAATTTTTGAGAGGCTATGGTATTTTCTTTTTTTTCGGTTTCATATTGTGTAAGCAGCTTCGACATGGTTTTATCGCTTTCAATGGCTGCCGTTTTATCTCTCATTGTTCGTGCTTTCTTTTGATATTCCAAAGCCATTGGATAGTTGCCCAATTTTTCGTAAATGGTACTTACATGCCCGTAATTTTCAGTTAGGTTTGAATAATCTTTATCTTCTTCTTGAAATTGAACGGTTTGCAGTTGGTATTTCAATGCGTCTTTATAATTGCCGGTAAGTAGGTTTATTTCCCCTAAATTAGCAGTAAGCACCACCATGGCATTTCTGTAATTTGTTTGCTTTGCTATAGCCAAGGCATTTTCATATTCAGTTAATGCTTCACTGTATTTGCCCAATCTTTTGAGTGCATTGCCCCGATTGTTCATAAAATCGGTCAAGTTCATAGGGTTAAACCCCAAAGATTTCCCCAAACGGAGTGCCTTGTCAAAATAGAAAAAGGATTCTTGTGGGTTGTCCATAGCTATGCAAGCACTTCCTGCCGATGTATAGGCATAAACCAATTCTTCATCCAGTTTGTTTTCTTTGCAGAATTCAATGGTTTTTTTAGCATAGTCAAGTGCCTCTTCATTTCTGCCTTGTCGAGATAGATCTTCGGATATTCTATTGTTGGCACCGGCAATTCCTAATTTATCATTTATAGATTCCATAAGGCGTAATGCCTTTATATCTAGCTCCATAGCTTTTGCTAATTCCCCCTTTTTTTTATGGACCCACCCTATTTTGAAATAGGTAGTGGCTTGCCCTTTTTTATTGTTAACGGCTATATAGCCATCCAAAGCTTTGTTAAAATGATAAGAAGCAGAGTCCAGCTCTAATAGGTTGGCATGAATTCTACCTTTCATTTCATTGAACTTGGGTTGCCAGTTTTTGTCTTTTACTTGATTTGAAAGGGTTGCCCCTTGTCTTGCGTAAACCAAAGCCTTTTTTAAATCTGTATCGGACTCAATAGTTGCAATAGCACTCAATAGTTCTAGCTTAGCACTGTTTTTTGTTTCTTTTGAGAGTAAAAGGGCAAGACTGTCAACAGATTTGTTTTGCCCAAACGCAACTGGAGAAATTAAAAAAATAGAGAGATAAGCTATTCTTATTATAAAGCGTAAGATGAAAATTGAATTTGGCATATGGTTTTTTTTACTATAACAACACTAATAAAAAAAGCCTTAGGGGAATAATTTGAGTTAAGTATAATGAAAATTTGAATGTCCGTATTCATTCATAACACCATTTTTGTCATTCAGAATGGAGTGAAACGAAATGAAGAACCTATTGAAAATCAATGGGATTCCTCCTTTGTCGGAATGACAAAATTATTATATTTTCAGACTTATGACAAATTACGGACATTCAATAAAAATATTTAAGTGTTCTCAAATAAATTCAAACAGGAATTCGCATGCAATGGTGAAATTACATGCGAAAACCGTATAAACTAAGACTTTTTGATTTATGGCTAACAACTAAAACGAAAGTTCTTCATTTAAGCTATACAGATACGACCAGTCACTAGAAACAGAGGCCCTGAATTTTGCTCTCAAGGCATCTGTTTTAGCTTTGCCATTGGCTTTTTCATAAACTTTCCATACCCCATCGCGATCAATGTCCAATTCCGCAAAGTTTTTGAATGGAATACCTATAAAATAATCGGCGCCTTCTCCTCCTTGAATATTATACCAGGTCCCTCTTGAATCGCCTTCGGTCTTTTTAATAGTAGAGCTCATTTCTGCAACGGCCTCTGTAAAACTAGTTGAGTTACTTGTTTTTACATTGTATACCCAAACAAGTTTTGTGTCTTCGGGCATCCCAGTAGACCTGCTTACCTCAGGCATCGACCTGGCAATATTGTAGTTAACACTTTTTACATGTGGGATTATTAAATTAACAACCTTAATACGGCATTCTTTTCCTGCTGCGTCGCCGTCATCATCCATTTCAGCCCATTTTGCCATAGTACTTGTTAATGTATAAACAGAGCCTTCGCCTTGTACTCTGCGCCACATATTCCATTTGTCCTTTCCTTCATTATCGACATAACACTTTTTCCAGGCTTTTACGCCTTCTACAAATTGGGCATCGTGGCCATGTTTGACGGTGATTTCCGATAGGTTTAATAAAAAGCTTTCATTTCCTTGTGATACTGCTAAAAACGGCAGCAACAACAATGCAAAAAATAATTTTCTCATAATTTTGATTTTTGGTTAGTATTGATTTAATTAATATATTAATGTGTTAGATGTTGGTCTAACCACAGGGTACACATATAATAGATCAATTTAGGGCGACCTTTTGCTAAAAATCAGTCTTAGGGAAAAAAATTAATATGGTCTTTATTTAAAATAAATTTTAAAATAAATAAAAACCATCATCTTAGAGATTTTAAATATAATGATTTTTTATATTATAATTTCATTATAAAGTATTTTTTGTGGAAAATATATCCAATTCATTTCAATATAATAAGATTTTTGAATGTCCGTATTCATTCATAACACCATTTTTGCCATTCAGAATGGAGTGGAA
>CAXBHA010000468.1:0-3055 GCA_963974955.1 uncultured Yeosuana sp.
CCTGAAATATTAATTTGCACCAAAAATTCTTGTTGTGACGAATCTACCCATTTGGCAGACATGATTCTATAGGCATAGTTTGATTGTAAACTCACGGCATTCGGACAGTTTTTTTTATGGACTTTAAGGCCTTCTGATACTGTTAAAAAAGCAAATGCTTCGTCACCAGGAATTGGATTGCAACAATTGGCCAATTTATAATCCAGTTTTTCTTCTTCCTTTCCAAATACAAGAGAATCATAATTGGCCGTAACTTCCTCTTTTTCCAGATCTTCTTTTTTGATGTTTGCTTTTCTGGTGATTCTATTTTTTATAAAGCTCATTAACACATTGCTTCGGGAAGCGGCAAAGTCTTTTAATTTTTTATTATCGATGGTTCCAATACCAACTCGGTAAAATAAATCCAGACTTGTTTTAAGTTTGAAATAATTGACCAGCTCATTGATACTGGCTTCATTTAAGGTTATTTTAAGTTGCTTTAATTTTCTTCTAAGTATTTCTTTTCCTTCTTCGCCAATTTTCTTTTTATCTTCTTTTAACGCAGATTTTATTTTGCTACGCGCTCTTGCAGTAGTCGCATAATCCAACCAGTTGGCATTGGGTTTGACACTTTCGGAGGTTAAAATATCTACTTGGTCTCCACTTTGAAGTTCATGACTTAAAGGGACTAATTTCCCGTTTACTTTAGCTCCTCTGGTTTTCATTCCAACTTCAGAATGAATATTGAATGCAAAGTCCATGGCCGTTGCGCCTTTGGGTAATGATTTTAACTCACCTTTTGGAGTGAATACATAGATTTCTTTGGAATATAAGTTTAGTTTAAATTGTTCTACAAAATCGACAGCGTTAATGTCTGGATTTTCAAGGGCCTCCTGCAACTTATTAATCCAATTTTCCAGATTATCTTCCTTCTCAGAATCTTGTTTGTATTTGTAGTGGGCCGCGTATCCTTTTTCGGCTATTTCATTCATGCGCTCACTGCGTATTTGGACTTCAACCCACTTGCCTTTGGGCCCCATTACTGTAATATGTAGTGCCTCGTAACCTGTAGATTTCGGAGACGATATCCAATCTCTTAACCTTACAGGATTGGGCCTAAAATGATCCGTTACTATGGAATATATTTTCCAAGCTAAAAACTTTTCATTGTCAAAATCACTTTTATAAATGATCCTGATTGCGAATTTATCGTAAACTTCATCAAAAGAAACGCCTTGTTTCAGCATTTTTCTTCTTATGGAAAAAATAGATTTTGGTCTGCCTTTAATGGTGTAATTAAGTTTTTCTTTATCTAATGATGTTTGAATAACCTGACTAAACGCTTTAATATAAACATCTTGTTCTTCTTTACTTTCTTTTATTTTATAATGAATATCATTGTAAACTTCGGGTTCGGTATATTTTAACCCTAAATCCTCAAGTTCTGTTTTAATGTTGTATAAGCCAATTCTATGTGCTAAAGGGGCGTAAATATAAAGTGTTTCAGATGCAATTTTTACTTGTTTGTCGGCACGCATGGCATCCATGGTTTGCATGTTATGCAATCTATCGGCAATTTTAATGATAATAACTCGCACATCATCGTTTAAGGTAAGAAGCATTTTTCGGAAATTTTCTGCTTGCAAAGACGCATGCATATCCTGTTCTTTACTTAACGAAGAAATTTTTGTTAATCCATCTACAATTTTGGCAACGGTTTTTCCAAACAACCGATCAATATCTCCAATGGAATAATCTTTGGAGTCTTCAACAACGTCATGAAGTAATGCTGCAGCTATGGAGGTGGCATCCAATCCAATTTCTTTAGCTACTATTCGGGCAACCGCCAGAGGATGAAATATATACGCTTCGCCAGATTTTCTTCGTTGATTTTTATGAGCATCAAGAGATACGTCAAAAGCACTCCTGATGAGTTTTTTATCTTCAACAGAAAGGGTCCTGTAACTTACTTTTAAAAGCTCTTTATAGGCTTTGGCAATGGCCGCATTTTCATGTTCTGTTTCTACCTCTGTCATAATTTAAAAATACTATAAAGAATATTAACAACCAACAGCTTTGGTTATTTTCACTATTAAATATAGGATGTGTTAAGAATTAAGAAAATTAACGAGTAATGTCACTGCTTTACCACGATGCCCAATGCTGTTTTTTAAATTTAAATCCATTTCGGCAAATGTTTTTTGGTAGCCGTTAGGCTTAAAAACAGGATCGTAACCAAACCCTTTGTTACCGAATTTTGTTTCGGTAATGCCTCCTTCACATACCCCTGTAAATATATGGGTTTTGTTATTTATAATTAAAGCGATAATTGTTTTAAATAACGCATTTCTATTAGATTTGTTTTCAAGCCCATTTAGTAGCTTATTGATATTGTCATTACTATTTCGCTGCTCTCCGGCATAGCGTGCCGAAGATACACCTGGTTCACCATTCAGTGCTTCGACTTCCAAACCCGTATCATCAGCAAAGCAATCATAACCATACTTGTTTTTAATATAAGTTGCCTTTTCAATAGCATTGCCTTCAATGGTTAATTGAGTTTCAGGAATATCCTCAAAACAATCAATATCTTTAAGGCTTAACAGCGTAATGTGCTTCGGAATGAGTGCTTGTACTTCTTTAATTTTGTTAGGATTATTGGTAGCAAAAACTAGGGTCATGAATTTTTTAAGATAAAAGTACTATAATATTAATTTAAATAAAAGAATTGAAACTCAAATTAGGCAATCATCAAACAAAACTTTTTCTATCTTTAAAACTTCAATTTAAAAACAAAAAATGAAACATCTATTTTTTATTGCATTCTCAATTTTTTTATTTCAAAATACCTCTGCACAAGACACATCATTTCAGGGTAAATTTGAACCTATTGACAATATGGTTGATCAACCAAACACCTACAGATCGGCGAGTGGTGCGCCTGGAAAAGAGTATTGGCAACAACGTGCCGATTATAAAATTAAAGTGCTTCTAGATGAAAAAAATAATACTATTTCGGGTGAAGAAACCATTACTTATTACAATAATTCGCCAGATGATTTAACCTATCTATGGA
>CAXBHA010000469.1:0-3052 GCA_963974955.1 uncultured Yeosuana sp.
CACCTCATTCCCCGGAATAGGTTGATATAAATATTATAATATCCCTCAATATCTTCAGCTGTTATATTTTTATGTAAAAATTTAACAGTTAAATTGTGCCCTAAACTTTTTCTATAATTATTTCTTACCTTTTGTTTAAATAGATTCCACTGTTCGGTCTCATCAATCAATTCGCCTTTAACATTGGTTAATGTTGGAATCAATACTCCAGAATAAAATTGAAAATTATGATTTAAACTAAATCTGATAAACTCTGACACAATATTGTTGTTCTTATACCATGTATCAACTTCTTCCCAAAATAAAATTAAGTAGGCTCTTGACATGGTATCGTTAAATAATGGCCCACTATAGCCATAGGGTGATATGACATCGAAATACGTTTCCTTTTGATCTTTATAGGGCACTTTTCGCAACAAAAAAGGCATCAAAATTAGAATTTCGTCAAGATCATTGACGAACGTGAAATATCTTAATTGGGCGTCAATGATTTTATTTAAATTAGAGCCTAGTATTTTATAAAATGGATTTATAACCGCAAAGGATTCAACATGTTTCAAATACAAATTAAAATCATCATTATCCAATATTTTATTAATAAGTAATTTCATATCATATTTTCGTCAGGTTTAATAGTCCCTCCAGTTCTAACAAATCATTTATAAAGTGCCTTGGCTTTTTACTTTTATCTAAATCAAATTCTTGCTTATGTATATTATTGCCGTCATCTAACAGGCATATGGTGTTCCATCTTAATTTATTTGGAGCAATAAAATCTTTGATTACATTATCCCCTATATATACATAATTCAGCGAATCCCCATACTTGTGCTCAAAGTATTTAAAATTGTTGACATTCGGTTTTTCTGATCCAAACTCTTCTGAAATAACGATATCATCAAAATAATCAGTGAGCCCTAAAGCCATAATCTTGTTTCGTTGTTGAATGTTTCTTCCATCGGTAATCAAACCTAGCTTAAATACATGTTCTTTTAATGTTAGAAGCAGCCTCTTTATAGAATATTCTAACTGAATTTGTGGTTTGTGATTTCGATATATTTTAATTAAATCGTCAGTGCTAACAGTTTTAAGATTATAGGTGTTTATTGTTGTTTCAAATACATTCAAACCTTTATAATAATTCTCTAACATTCCTGATAAAATTAGAGTATTAGGCACATTAATTTTATTTGACAAAAAACATGCAATTTCTTTATAGGCAGATTTTAAAAAATCGATTTCCTTATACAGTGTATCGTCTAGATCAAATACTAATATGGTATTATTTTTTGTGTCCATGAACCAATATTTCATCATCATAGCGAAGCATTAATAACGTATCTTCCCAGTCGTTATAAAAATGAACCTCTTTATTGAATAAGTACTCTTCAAGTATCCACTTAACAAAATTAGCTCCTGAGAAATAGGACAAAGGGAAACCGCCCCCGAACCTAGCGTTAATCTCAATACCATAAATTTTACCATTACTCTTGTGTTTAAAAAATTGAGAAGTAAGACAGCCTACAGCGCCGTCGATATGATTTAAACGTGCTTTAATATACTCTATCAATGCATTTTTTTCTGTTAACCCCTTATTGACCTCGCCATCTCTAACTTCTATTCGTTTTCTGGGAACAACACATTTCAAGTTATTATTTCTATCATAATATAAGTCACAAGTAAATTCTTCAAAGTCGTTGTGGTTCAAATATTCCAAAAACATTAAATTTTTGTTCTTGAAATGATACTCTGTTAAATCTTCATGTTTATTAATTATAAAGGTGTCCACACTTCTGCTTCCATTTAGGGGTTTTATAAATAAAGGGAGTGTATAATCGTATTTTGAATATTCCTTGGCTACATGTATATTATGGTTGACAAAAAACGAGTTCATAGCTCTTTTATCCCGACAAATATTTATAAACTCCATAGATGAAATAATTGGCGTAATTCCTTTTTTGCTTAATAATTTAAAGTTTTTGGCCAGCAATAGTAATTCTGTATCAATTGTAGGAACAATAAGTTTTATGTTATTATTTAAACACACATTAATGAGTTTGTCTAAATAATTGGTATCATCCACCAAAGGCAATTCAAAAGCTTTGTCCGATACATGACAAGCAGCTGATAATTGAATGTTATAATCAGTTGTCATTACTAAACCATCGGGAACTAAAGCTTTTAATTCGTTTTGAAAAGCTTTAACCAATGATACTCTTCTACCAGCCGAAGTAATTAATATATTCATAATTCAATAAGGTTTCATCTGTTTATATTTATTTGTTTTTTTTTGTCAGATGGAATGCCCTGTTAATCATATCGTCCCGATAACTATCGGGAGGTTTGCAAATTGTTAATGGGCATTTCATAACACAAAAATACATTATTCTAAAGAGGTGCCATATATTTTGGTTTGTATATATTGGGATATACGTTTTGCGACTAAATTTCTACCATGATTGTTCCAGTGCATATCGTATATCAACGTAGTTGGTCTTTTTGATTGCTTCAATGTTTCTGAAAAATCCAGGTATTTAAAATCATGCAGGTCTAAATAATTTAAAAATATAAAAGGTGTTTTTTCTTTGTCTATTAAAAATGTAAAGCGCGTTTTATCATAACCATATGTATTAATTAATGACTCAAAATTTTGAATATAAACTAAATATCTTTTGTTTTTAGAGTCGTTGGTTTCTGGGTTTTTAATATTATTTTTTTGTTGCCCTAAAGAAAGAATCTTTCTTGTTAATTCTCTAGCAGCATCAAAAGCCCCAATATGCTGCAAATACACTAACAATTTTATTTGCCGTAAGGATCTATATAAAGGAGATTCCAACTTCATTCGATCCTTCAAAATTCCATATTTACCTCGTGTTAGATCATTTTCAAATTTTAATCCTAAAAAAACATGGTCAATTAAATTAAAAGTTGATTGATATTGATGTATCAAATGTAATTCATCAGCCAGATCATATCCGGCATAACCAAATTCATAAACTTCAATTCCGTTGAGTATTTTCTCTATTTTCTTTCCAGTAGAATTATAATAGTT
>CAXBHA010000470.1:0-3040 GCA_963974955.1 uncultured Yeosuana sp.
TAATTGAGGGTGAACATGCCTTAGAACTCATTCAAAAAGTATCTAGTAACGATGCCTCAAAATTAACCATCGGAAAAGCACAATATAGTTGTTTACCTAACGATACAGGCGGCATTGTTGATGATTTAATTATATATAAAGTAAAAGAAAACACCTATTTATTGGTTGTAAATGCAAGTAATATAGACAAAGATTGGAGCTGGATTCAATCCAAAAATGATGTTGGAGCAGCTATGAGAAACCTATCTGATGACTATTCATTACTTGCCATTCAAGGGCCGAAAGCTGTAGAAGCAATGCAGTCATTGTCCAACCATGATTTATCTGCAATTCCATTTTATAATTTTATAGTGGGTGATTTTGCAGGTATCGAACATGTTATTATTTCAGCTACTGGTTATACGGGTAGCGGTGGTTTTGAGATTTATTGTAAAAACAGTGAAGTAAACCAAATTTGGGATAAAGTTTTTGAAGCTGGTGCGCCATTTGGCATCAAGCCTATTGGATTGGCAGCACGCGATACCTTACGATTAGAAATGGGTTATTGCTTATATGGGAATGATATTGATGACACCACCTCGCCTATTGAAGCTGGATTGGGATGGGTTACCAAATTCACAAAAAAATTCACAAATTCTGAAGCGTTGGAATCAGAAAAAACTCATGGTCCAAAACGTAAGTTAGTTGCTTTTGAATTGGATGAGCGCGGTGTTCCTCGTCACGGTTATGATATTGTCGATTCTCATGGCAATAAAATTGGGGAAGTGACTTCGGGTACTATGGCGCCATCATTAAATATAGGGATTGGTTTAGGCTATGTCCCGACTAACTTTTCTGAAATTGGCAATAAAATTTATATTCAAATACGTAAAAATGCCGTACCAGCTACCATTGTAAAACTCCCATTTTATAAAGCACACTAATGCAAGGTTTTCAAGAGGTTTTACAGGATATTTACGAGAATATAATTTCTGTTTCCGATAAAGGCTCTGTACCTTCCTATATTCCAGAATTGGCGGATATAAATAAAGCTGATTTTGGCATCCATTTAAGAACTTTGGATGGAAACGAGTATGGCGCAGGAGACTTTAATAAAAAGTTCTCTGTTCAAAGTATCTCAAAAGTTCTCACACTGTCGTTTGCATTGTCAATTGTTGGCGAAAAAATATTAGAACGCGTAGATGTTGAGCCTTCCGGAAATTCATTCAATCAACTATCTCTTTTAGAATTTGAAAATGGAATACCAAGAAATCCGTTGATTAATTCAGGAGCTATGGTCATTGCCGATATTTTAATTTCAAATTTAAAGAATCCAAAAGACGATTTCTTGGAATACATAAGAGATTTAGTTGATGATCCCTCAATACATTACAATCTAAAGGTTGCTCAATCTGAAAAACTAACAGGGTTTAAAAATTTTGCAGCTGCAAACCTTTTAAAATCGTTTAAGAATTTAGAAAATGATGTAGATACGGTTTTGGATTTTTATTTTCACCAATGCTCACTGGAAATGAATTGTGCACAGCTAACCAAAGCATTTTATCTATTTGCAAATAAAGGAAAGTGTTATTTAAACAAACAGCGTCTTACAAATTCGCAAGCGAAACGTATCAATGCTATTATGCTTACCTGCGGATTTTATGACGAAGCAGGCGAATTTGCGTTTAAAGTTGGTCTGCCAGGAAAAAGTGGAGTTGGTGGTGGTATTGTAGCTTTGTTACCAAATAATTTCGTAATTACTACGTGGTCTCCAGGTTTAAATGAAAAAGGAAATTCCAAATTAGGGATGTATGCACTAGAACAATTTACTACTAAGAGTAGATTATCTATTTTCTAGAATTATCTTTAGTGAGAACAATGATATATGATTAAGAGGGAAGATAAACACATAATATTGATTTTAGGAGCCAGTGGCTTTTTAGGGGGATCTCTTTATAAAGAGCTGTGCTCTTATTTTAATACTTTTGGAACGTATCATACCAGTCATTCAAATTTTGATAAGAACAATCATTTTTTTCAATACAATTTAGAAGAAGATGATGTATTTGAAATTCTTGATATTGTAAAACCCACCATTGTCATATCATCACTAAGAGGTGATTTTTCTGCCCAAGTAACAGTTCACAGACATCTTTCAGAATACATTATGTCGAATACCTGCAAACTCATTTTTTTGTCATCTGCAGTAGTATTCGACGCCTACAGTAAATATCCCAGCTACGAGTATGATAAAACATTAAGCAATAGCATTTATGGGCATTTCAAAATAAAAATTGAAAACATGTTATTACGGTTGCCAAAAAAGAAAGTTGCTATCATTCGATTACCTATGGTATTTGGAGCTCAATCTCCAAGGATTAACGCGATTGTTCAAAGTTTAAAAGGAGAAACACCCATCGAGGTATTCCCAAACTTAGTGATGAATGTAACTACCGACTCAAAAGTATGCCAACAAATTCACTATATAATTAACAGAAATAAATATGGCATATTCCACCTTGGGAGTACTGATTTAGTACATCATGATGACTTTATAAAAGAAATTGTTGAATTGTTGGGTAATCCTAATGCAATTTTTAAAAATGTGTACACCACCAATGATGAGCGCTATTTGGCAGTATTACCAAAAGACAATATACTTCCAAAACATTTACAATTACAAAGTCAAGAAATATTAACTGAAATGACATTATAATTGATTTTGAACATACAAATCACTAAATTTAGATGAAATACACATTTTAAATCAAAAAAAAACATGAAAAAACTTTCTGAACAAGACATAGAAAAAAGACTTTTAAGATTCCCGGATTGGGACTATTATGATGATGCGATTCACGCTGAATTCGAGTTTGAAAATTTCAAAGACTGTTTTAGTGCTATGAGCCGTATAGCTTTCGAGTGCGAAGCGTTAAACCATCATCCAGATTGGTCCAATGTCTATAATGTCCTTACCATTTCATTATCGACACATAGTGCTAATGGTGTCACGGATTTAGATTTTAAATTGGCTGAAGCCATTGAAACTATTGTTGAACCA
>CAXBHA010000471.1:0-3037 GCA_963974955.1 uncultured Yeosuana sp.
CAGAAATGGTTATGTCGTTACTAAAATTAAAATGCTGATTGAGGAAGAATTTAACATCTCCCCATAAAGAGCTCTTTTCAATAACCTTTTCAACTTTATTTAAGTCCTGATTCATTTTAATATTTTATCCACTTAATTAATTCTTTATAACTTGGTTTTTTCCCATACATTAAAATACCCACTCTATATATTTTAGCGGCAAACCATACCGTAAACATAAAAGTGCCCAATAATAACAATAATGAAACTAGTTGCTGCCATATTGGTACCCCAAAAGGTATTCTCATGAGCATCACTACAGGTGAAGTGAATGGAATGAAAGAAAAAACTGTTGATACCGTACCATGCGGATCTTCAATCACTGTAAAAAACCCAATATATACCGCCAACATTAGTGGCATTAAAACAGGTAATATAAATTGTTGTGTATCCGTTTCGTTATCTACAGCGGCTCCAATAGCTGCATACAATGAGCTATATAGTAAATACCCGCAAATGAAAAACAAAATAAATGCGATAATTAAATTAGCCATTGGAAGGTGGTACAACGAGATTAGCACATCTTGAATATGCATGTTCATTTCTGGGTTTGCCATCGCTTTCTGCATCATTTCTTGATTTGGAGCATTCATTTGGCTCATATCTATACCAAATATTGCGGAAACCACAAACAAGAGTCCGAATCCTATAATTATCCAAATCAAGAATTGGGTAATTCCTGCCAACGATGTTCCTATTATTTTACCTAACATTAACTGAATAGGTTTAACAGATGAGATGATTACTTCAATTATTCTACTTGTTTTTTCCTCAATTACACTTCGCATAATCATATTACCATAAATAATAATAAACATGAATAGCAAGTAACCGGCAGCACCTCCAAAAGCTAATTTTATAACACTATCTATTTTCGATGTTTTTTTACCATCAAAACTTTCTTGTATGATATTTATTTGTGTTTTTGAAGATTCAATCATTTCAATATTCACTCCTTTTTTCTGAAGTTTTAAATTTTCCAGTTTTTTTTCAATTTTCGCCTCTAAATTTGAAATGACAGATAAGGATGGTGAATCCTCTGAATAAAATCTAATCTGACTGGGAACAGAATCAACATCGGTGAACTTGCCGATGTGCAATAAGCCATATGATTCTGTCTGTTTTACTAATTCCTCAGCGTCTTTTAAAGACATCTGTTCCAAAATAGTGTAAGTAACATGGTCTCCGCTTTTAAACGCATCCTGCACCAGGCCCGATTCATCCAAAACCGCAATGGTTCTTTCTTTCTCATTGTTCATTTGTGATAAATAAGCAACTAAGGAAATAAGTGCGATAGCAAATACTGGACTTAAAATTGTCATCACAATAAATGACTTATTTTTAACCTTGGTTAAATATTCTCGCTTTATAATTAGCCCTAAATGATTCATAATCAATTATTCTTTACGGTTTGAATAAAAATATCGTTAACACTTGGTATAAGCTCTACAAAATGAGATACCTCTCCCTGACTACACAAATAATTTAATAAATCATTTGGTTTATCGCCTTCAGATAGTTTAATATTTAACTTTAATTCATTGCCTAAAGACTTAAAATGAGCCAGTGATACGTGAAATTTTTTAGACAATTCCTGTTCCAATACTTGCTGCTGCTTTGCCGCAATTCCTATCTCAAATGTGTTTGTTTTAAACTGCCTCTTTATATCATTAAGCTTACCATCGAGTATTTTATTTGATTTATGAATCAAAGTAATTTCATCGCACATTTCCTCAACAGATTCCATGCGATGTGTAGAAAAAATAACGGTTGCACCATCCTCTCTTAATTTTAATATTTCATCTTTAATTAAATTAGCATTTATAGGATCAAACCCAGAAAATGGTTCGTCAAAAATCAAAAGTTTTGGCCGATGCAATACCGTTACAACAAATTGTATTTTCTGGGCCATTCCTTTTGACAGCTCTTGAATTTTTTTATTCCACCAATCTCCAATTTCAAGTCTGTCAAACCAATATTTTAAACGTGCCTTGGCTTCTTTATGACTTAATCCTTTTAATTGCGCTAAATACAGCGCTTGCTCCCCAACTTTCATAGATTTGTATAATCCGCGTTCTTCTGGTAGATATCCAATATCTTTTATATGCCTCGAGTTTAAAGGTTCACCGTCTAAAATGACATGGCCAGAATCGGGCATGGTAATTTGATTGATAACCCTAATAAGCGTTGTTTTTCCTGCCCCGTTAGGCCCCAATAATCCAAAAATGCTCCCTTTAGGAACTGAAATCGACACGTTATTAAGAGCCGTAAATGAACCAAAATTTTTAGAGACATTTTGGACGTCTAATATGTTATTCATTCTTAATTTTAATTGTCAGTGGTGTAAATATATTAAATGTTAGGTATTAACATTTATAATAAAATGATAAATGTTTTTAAAAGAATTATGATGTATAATAATCTTTGTATTTGAACTCATCTTGACTTTTTATTTTTAACCGAAAATGAGATGAAATTTGCTCAGATGAGGCACTTTTTGTGGTATATAGCAAGGCTACACACAAGAAAAGTAACGAAATATGGGCAAATTTGAATCATTTTTTAGGAAATAGAAAAAGTCAAGATGAGTTCTATTAATGCTTTGATAACTATTGTATCATTGGCTTTTTTATTTTATTATTCTTGGCAAACCGGCTTCATTGCATTCATCAGTTTGCCTTTTTACTTTTTATTAATTTATAGTTTTAACAAACGCATCATTTCTGCACAAAAAGAAGTGATGCAAGGCTATGCCTTTAGCGAAAGCAATTACATAACGTCAATGCAAGGCATAGCAACCATAAAAAATAATAATAGGCAAGCTGTTTTTAAAAAAATCAATCAACTTATTTATGGTAGCTTCCAAGAAAAGACATATAATCTTGGTAAAATAAATGTTAGGCTTTCTGTTTTTTCTGGAATCTTTAGCGTTTTATTTTTAATGGGTGTTTTGGTGTACATATCGATACAAGTTTATAATGAAGTAATTCAGTTAGGT
>CAXBHA010000472.1:0-3030 GCA_963974955.1 uncultured Yeosuana sp.
ATACACTAACATTATAGTTGGTTCTAAAGAAGAGTTTGATGAAATGATGCAAGCTAGAAAAGAAGTTAATTATAATTAAAAAGAGGCTGTCTAAAAAGTTAAAATTAGTCGTCATTATGAACGCAGTGAAGTAATCTATTTATTGATTACTAGGAACTTAAAGATTGCTTCGTTCCTCGCAATGGCGTAAAACCAAACTTTTTAGACAACCTCTCTTTTTAAATAAAAAGAGTCATGGCTGAAGATAAAAATGATATAAAACCAGGACAAATCAATATTGAATTAGACGAGGCTGTAGCCGAAGGAATTTATTCTAATTTGGCCATTATTAACCACTCGGTTTCTGAATTTGTTATAGATTTTGTTAGTATAATGCCAGGGATACCAAAAAGCAAGGTAAAGTCTAGGATTATATTAACACCACAACACGCAAAGCGTTTATTAAAAGCTTTGGGTGAGAATGTTGCAAGATTTGAAAAATCTCATGGTGAGATTAAGGATTATGAACAGCCTCCAATTCCTTTAAATTTTGGACCTACAGGTCAAGCATAAAAACAAAAAAGCCCTTTGAAATGTTTCATAGGGCTTTTTTTAAACACTTTTGAATAGAAAAAAATCAGCTAGCCTTTTTATTATTGTTTTTAAAATACTTTAATGCGCCCGAAGGACATTTGTTTATCTGATTTATAACAGTCTTAGTTTCTGCATCATCAAGATTTATCCAAGGAATAATGGAAGATCTAAACACACTTGATAATTCTTTTGCACATTTTTCGGCATGAATACAAATGCTTGGTTCGTAGGTTACAGTAATATCATTATTACTGTATTCATTAGTATAAAAATCCATAGGCGTTCATATTTGGGGTTATGAATTATTAATATCATAAAATACAGTTGCTAAAATGTATATATGACAATAATACTGTGTAAATATTAATAATTGTTAAAAAAAATAAAAATATTTTCGTTAATAAGTTAAAATTCAGAGGTGAAATGAAATTTTATACTTGGATATTTTTGTTGAGTCATTTGCAATGAAAAGGAAGAATCTGCTAAAAACACCAATTGGTTTTGCTTGTCGTTGGCTAAAAAACGTTGTTTTACTCTCACAAACTCTTTATATTCAGCACTCTTAGATTCCTTGGGGTCTACCCAACAGGCTTTGAAAACATTTAAATTTTCATAGGTACATTTAGCACCATATTCATGCTCTAATCTGTATTGAATAACTTCATATTGCAGTGCACCAACGGTTCCAATTACTTTTCTTCCGTTTAATTCTAAAGTAAATAATTGGGCAACGCCTTCATCCATTAATTGGTCAATCCCTTTAAAAAGCTGTTTTGATTTCATGGGATCTGCATTGTTAATATATCGGAAATGTTCTGGCGAAAAGCTTGGAACACCTTTATAATTAATTGCTTCACCTTCAGTTAGAGTGTCACCAATTTTAAAATTCCCAGTATCATGAAGTCCTACAATATCACCTGGATAGGAGATATCTACAATTTCTTTTTTTTCAGCAAAAAAAGCATTCGGACTTGAAAATTTCAACTTTTTGTTGTGCCGTACATGTAAGTAAGGTGTGTTTCTTTTAAAAACACCAGAGACTATTTTTACAAAGGCTAACCGATCTCTGTGATTCGGATCCATATTGGCGTGAATTTTAAAAACAAAACCCGTAAATTTATCTTCGTCAGGCTTCACTAAGCGTTCTTCGCTTTGCTTTGCTCTAGGTTTAGGAGCAATTTCAACAAAACAGTCTAGTAGTTCTCTAACGCCAAAATTATTTAATGCCGAACCAAAGAAGACGGGTTGTAAATGGCCATCTAAATAGGCTTGTTTATCAAATTCTGGATAGATGCCTTCTACTAATTCTATATTTTCCCGTAAGGTATTAGCAGCTTTGGCGCCAACAAGTTTAGTAAGTTCTGGCGATTCTAAATCTGATATTTCAATGGTTTCTTCAATGTCTTTTCTGCTGTCACCACTAAATAAGTTAATGTTCTTCTCCCATAAATTATAAATCCCTTTAAAATCGTATCCCATACCTATAGGGAAACTTAAGGGCACTACTTTTAAACCCAGTTTTTGCTCAATTTCATCCAATAAATCAAAAGCATCTTTTCCTTCTCTATCCATTTTATTAATAAAAACGATAATGGGAATATTACGCATTCTACAAACTTCAACCAATTTTTCAGTTTGTTCCTCAACACCTTTTGCGACATCAATGACTACAATAACACTATCAACTGCCGTGAGCGTTCTAAAAGTATCTTCAGCAAAATCTTTGTGACCAGGGGTGTCTAAAATGTTAATTTTAGTGCCTTCATATTCAAATGCTAATACAGAGGTTGCTACAGAAATTCCACGCTGACGCTCAATTTCCATAAAATCACTGGTAGCTCCCTTTTTAATTTTATTACTTTTAACCGCACCAGCTTCTTGAATGGCCCCTCCAAAAAGAAGTAATTTTTCGGTTAAAGTTGTTTTTCCAGCATCAGGATGCGAAATAATACCAAAGGTACGTCTGCGTTGTATTTCTTTTAAAAAACTCATAAATATTTTGTGCAAATGGGTAACAAAGATACTATTATTAAAGGCAATAAGAATAATTGATAAGGGTGGTTTTTAAATTTATGATTGGATTGTTGTTTTTGTCAATTTACGTGGTATTTTTGTTTTACTATGAGAGAAGAAAATGTTATTCTAGTCAATGAGAATGATGAGCAAATAGGACTTATGCCCAAAATGGAAGCTCATGAGAAAGCTTTGTTACATCGGGCTTTTTCTGTGTTTATTTTTAATGATAACAATGAACTTATGTTACAACAACGGGCACTAAATAAATACCACTCTCCGGGACTATGGACCAATACTTGTTGCAGTCACCAACGTGAAGGTGAAAGTAATATCCAAGCGGGAAAGAGGCGTCTGCAAGAAGAAATGGGGTTTGCAGTGGATTTAAAAGAATCCATTTCCTTTATTTATAAAGCACCTTTTGATAATGGTTTAACAGAACAC
>CAXBHA010000473.1:0-3030 GCA_963974955.1 uncultured Yeosuana sp.
TGGAAATACCTCTTGCTAAAGGAATGGTACAATACGTGCATTTATAATCGCAGCCATCTTGCACCTTTAAAAAAGCACGGGTTCTATCGCCAATTGAATACGATCCTACATAAAAATCGGCATCCTCTATTTCACAAGAATGCACTTCACCAAAATCGTTTTTTGACAAATCATTCAAATAATCTGTTATTTTAAATTTTTCGGTGGCTCCTAAAACCAAATCGACACCTTCTACATCTGCTAATTCATGTGGCTTTAATTGGGCATAACAACCCACTGCCGCAATAAAGGCTTCGGGATTAACTTTTTGAGCTTGTTTCACAATGGTTTTAAAACGCTTATCAGCATTTTCTGTGACCGAGCAGGTATTAATTACATATATGTCGGCAACTTCCGAAAAATCAACACGATCAAATCCTTCATCATTGAAACTTCTTGCAATGGTAGATGTTTCAGAAAAATTAAGTTTACAGCCCAACGTATAAAATGCTACTTTTTTTCTCATTAATTTTATTGTCAACTTCCACTTGGCAGGAAATCTGTTTATATTTACCTTCTTACTTTAAAAGATTGCAAATTTACAATTTATTACTGATATGGTAAAACAGATTTTATCACCTAAAAAACAAATACTTGTCTATCTATCAATGAGTTGTATCGTTCTGTTTGTTTTCTCATGCGGAAAAAACGCCAATTCAAATAAAGACCATTTGGCTTTTAGATATAATGAGAGCTCCAATATACGTTCGCTAGACCCTGCGTTTGCATTGACATTGCCAGAATTATGGGTATCTAATCAATTGTTTAATGGATTAGTACAAATAGATGATGATTTGAATATTTTACCATGCATTGCAAAATCCTGGACCATCTCTGAAGATGGATTAACTTATAGTTTTGCGCTACGAAACGATGTGCATTTTCATAAACATCCGTTATTTGGAAAAGATTCTACACGTGTGGTGGTGGCCGAAGACCTTAAATATAGTTTAAACCGCCTTAAAAACAGCAAATTAGCTTCACCTGGAAGCTGGATTTTAAGCAAAGTAAAAGATTTTAATGTTGTAAGTGACACTATTTTTCAGGTCATTTTAAAACAACCTTTCCCTGGGTTTTTAGGAATATTAGCTATGAAATATTGCTCAGTCGTTCCTAAAGAAATAGTTGAATACTATGCCAATGATTTTAGAAAAAATCCTATCGGAACCGGTCCCTTTAAATTTAAGAGATGGGAAGAAAATATAAAACTGGTTTTTAGGAAAAACCCTGATTATTTTGAAAAGGATAGTCTGGGGAATCGATTGCCATATTTAGAAGCTGTAGCTATTACCTTTCTTCCTGATAAACAAAGTGAATTTTTACAGTTTGCCCAAGGCAATTTAGATTTTTTAAATAGTTTATACGATAGCTATAAAGATGAACTGCTAACCACGGATGGTAAACTTAGAGACCTTTATGCTAAAGATGTTAACATGATACGTGGTCCCTACTTAAACACCGAGTATATAGGATTTTACCTGGATTCTAAAACACCAGAAGTGCAGTCGGAACTAATTAGGAAAGCCGTTAATTATGGATTCGACAGACAAAAAATGTTAACTTATTTGCGTAATGGCATTGGCAAACCAGCTTATGGCGGTTTTATACCAATGGGATTAGCAGGACACAGTGGGACTATTGGTTATACATACCAACCCAAAAGGGCGCAACAGTTAGTTGAAGAATTTAAAAAAGAAAGCGGTATAAAAAACCCTCAAATTACACTAACTGCCTTTAGTAATGATTTAAGCTATTGTGAATTTATTCAAAATGAACTGGAAAAAATAGGTCTGATAATTCAAATTGATGTGATGCCACCTTCCACTATGAGAGACGCCAGAAGAAATGGAAAATTAGATATGTTTAGGTCTGGATGGATAGCAGATTATATCGATGCTGAAAATTATTTGTCATTATTTTATAGTGAAAATTTTGCCCCAAAAGGCTCCAATTATTTTCATTACAAAAATGCTGAATTTGATAGCCTCTTCAATAAATCCTATTCTATTACAACCCTAAATGAAAGGGCAAAGTTATATACTAAAATGGACTCTTTGGCCATGCAAAAATCGTTTATGGTACCTTTGTATTATGACGAAGTAATACGTTTTGCCAGAAAAGGAGTTACAGGATTGGGAATTAACCCAATAAACTTATTAGATTTAAAATGCGTTAAAAAAAATTAGTCCACTGTGAAATAATAAATATCATCCTCACCATTGCCTTCTGAACGCTTTGACGAAAAATAGCCCGATTTATTTTCAGCATCGATAATAAAGCAGATATCATCCTGATTACTATTAATTGGTTCGGATAAATTTATTGCAGTTTCAAAGGCTCCGTTTGAGTTTAATGCACATTTATAAATATCATATCCACCAATTCCATTAGGCCTATTAGAAGAAAAATATAAGGTATTGTCATCGGCCATAAAAGGAAACATTTCGCCACTATACGAGTTTACTTTAGCCCCTAAATTTTTAGGCTCACTATATGTATTATTCTGAAGAATATCAACTTTAAAAATATCCGAAGGCCCCTTAGTCGTTTCTTTACCACCCCGTAAGTTCGATGTAAAGTACATGGTTTTCCCATCTGGGCCAATAGCAGGATGTGCATACGAATAACGTGGTTTACAAAATGGCAACACCTTAAAATTTGTCCAACCCACCCCTTCTTTATACTCGGCAACTTCAATATGAGAATTGGTTTCCTTATAATTGCCTTTAGGCCTATTCTTTCTGTTTATATAATTTGTAGTAACAAATAATTTTTTTTTGTTATGCGAATAAACAGCACTTGAAATACTAAAAATATCTTCTTTTTTGTCGATTCTTAATTCTTCTACATTTATAATGTTACCACTTACATCTTTTGTGCCTGTATATATTCTTAGAATACCTTCATCAAAATAAGTCTTTACTTTTCCGTTTTTATTCAAAAGCCAAGATGTAAATAAAACCTCATTATCATTATTAACGGATAAACTAA
>CAXBHA010000474.1:0-3013 GCA_963974955.1 uncultured Yeosuana sp.
ACCATCTCTAACATGCTGAACATTATTGTTTTCTATCCTAATATTTTTGCAATACCACAATTGTATGGCATTACCAGAATTATGTTCTTCTATGGCATCTCCTATAATTTTATTATTATAAATTTTTCCGTTACTTGCTTTTTCAAGATAAATACCAAAAAACAGCTTTTCAAGAGTTAAGTTTTTGATTTCAAAATTTTTACTTTTTTTAACACGAACTGCGGCAAAATCCTTGGTATAACTGGTCCCAACATTTTTAATAAGCAATCCATCAACACTTACATTATCTGATGTGATTGTTATTATTTCCCCTTTTAACTCACCATCAATCACTGGGTAATTTTCACCAATGATTGTAAGTGGTTTGTCAATTATTATATGATGTTCCTTGTAAGTGCCTTTTTTAATTAGTATGGTGTCAAAATCTTTAGCATTTTTTATGGCCTCTATAATTGATGACGTATCACATAAATTGCAAACCACAATTTTTTCTGCATGAACTTTAGCACTAAACAATAGTGCCAATAGGAATAATAGTATTGTATTATTAAACTTCATATTTATAATAATCCTCCAGATCTGGCACTAAATCCCACAAAAACAAATGCTATTGAAAATAGTGTTACCAAAATAATGTGGGAAGATAAAGATTTTAAATTTCTTTTGGGAATTAAAAAAAAGCGGGCATGAACTGCTAATGCAATTGTACAAAACAATAAAATGAATTTTATATAAATATGCCTGTTGTAGTGATCTGTGAAATCGAAGACAAAGAAATTGGTTGTGTAAACAATTGCCATATATATTCCAGAAACCACTAAAAGCAGTAGTGCAGGAATTCCAATACGTTCAAATTTAGACTCAAACTGTTCGATAATGGTAAAATCTTTTTTCGCTAACGCCTTTGGCAAAAATCCCAAAGCGAGAATTAAGTGGCCTCCAGTCCAAATGGTTGCGCATATAATGTGCAAGAATATAACAAGTTTTAAAATCATAAATACCTAACGATTAATCCTTATAATGATTTAATAGCTCATCCCAAGAGTAGATTGTTCCTTCTTTTGCGGTTTGAACTTGTACTGCGTCTTCTTTGTTTTTAAAGGCAGAAAGAAACCCTCCCATTGGGCTTGGTACGTTTTTACTAATTAAAAAAGTAGCCGTAGTCGCATCAATAAGAGCTTCTGGTTCTGTGTAGTTATTAGATAAATAGAGCTTAATAGTTGAGGTGTCAAGCTCGTTCATGAAATTTATCATACATTCTGTGGAATCAAATTTATAGACTTTCCCTTTTTGGGTCACAATTTCTGCAGCATGAAGTTTGTCCACAATGGTCATTGTACAAAAATGGCAAGCCTCATTTCCATAATCAATGGCTTGTGGAGCGACATTACAACTAAATAGGATTAATAAAAATCCTATTCCCAACCCTTTCCAAAGAAACGGGAACACAATATTTTTATAATTATTTTTTAATGTTTTCATTATTTTTAGTGCGCTGGCCTATCCTTTAACCCTTTTCAAAGGAAAGGGAACTCTTGTGTTTGAGTCTTTCCCATGGGGAAGTCCCGATAGTTATCGGGATTAGGATGGTTTTTTAGCTGCTTTTTTGTATTCTTTCTTTCCAACGAAGAAGGCAAAAACGGTCAACAACATCCCAAGAAACATCATATATGCGCCGGTTGCTGGCCAAGAATCCACATCGAAATTCAGTATTTTTTGATAGCCGATGAGTGGCGGTTTATAGGTTAGTGGTGTGCCGTCTGGGTTGAGCAATTTTATAATTGCTTTTGGGTTCAAATCGGTTCCGTATTCAATAAGCCAAGAGTTGAAATCGTACATGCCCATTATACCGAGCACGGACATTAACAAGAACCATCCAAGAAACCATTTATAGCTCACTTTTCCGAAGAAACCAAGCAACCCAATAATAGCACCAATAGCAGCCATACCGGCAATTACCATAGGAAACACTTTAAATTCCCACATATCTTCGGGTTTAGGAATGGTTTTCATACCAATATAATGGTTCAATCCATCAATGTTCTGAATGTCAAACTCCTGTGCACCCTTAATTCCTTCAATATAAATATCCATTCCCAACGGCTCTGGGTACTGGGGTGCGCCCAACATGATGTTCCACAAGGGGAATTTAAAAAGTCCCAATAACAGCAAGGAGCCAATTATCATTAATATTCCTGCCTTTTTCATTATTTTGGTTTCCGTGAAAACGGGAATCTCATTTTTAATTAATACTAAATTTTATTTTTCTTTCTTTCATCCCGATTGCATATCGACTTGGCCCTCCTGAAGTTTCATGGGTGACTTCTCGATAAAGCTGCAAGAGATTATGCATTTTGTGAAATTCCTGCTTTTGCAGGAATCAAAAGGCGAGAGCGAAATAATCAACTCTCGCCTTCATAAGAGAATAAACACTAAAACAAAATCCTCCTAATTGCTATTAATCTTCTCCTAAAGACCAAGATAATTCTATGTTTGAACTTTTTGGGGATACTCTTACATAACCTTGCATTTCTTGATGTAAAGCCGAACAGAAATCTGTACAGTAAAATGGCCATACCCCAACTTCTTTAGGCTCCCAAATAAACGTTTCGGTTTGCCCGGGCATAATTAGTAGTTCTGATGTTCTTGCACCAATCATACTAATACCGTGAGGAACATCATAATCTTGTTCTAAATTAGTGACGTGGAAATATACCTTATCACCTACTTTAATACCTTCAATATTATCGGGAGAGAAGTGGCTTCTTATCATGGTCATTTGAACATGAACAATATTTCCGTCTCTAACAACTTTAATATCAGCATCGGATTTGGCAGCAAAAGGATGCTCATTTTCGTCTAGCTTGAATATTTTTTTAGACTTAGGTTTAATTAAATCTGCTGGAATTCCAGCAGCATAGTGAGGTTCTCCAACCGTTGGGAAATCCAATAAAAGTTTCATTTTATCACCACTAATATCAAAGAGCTGTGCCGATTGAGATACTTCAGGACC
>CAXBHA010000475.1:0-3011 GCA_963974955.1 uncultured Yeosuana sp.
AAAAATGCAATTAAAATAATACTGATAAGTAAGGGGATCGGGTAGGACTCATTGATGTTTTTAACGACTTCATTAGTATAAATCAAATAATCGACCGCTATAAAATTAAATCGTCGTTTAAATTCTTCCCAAAACGTGATTTCTGCAAAAAAGGAAAATATAAAAATAATAAGCCCTAATGAATACGCGAAAAAAGTGATTATTCTATCTACAATGCTTCCGTGAAATCTAGTTGGGAAAAACAATAAGTACAAAGCATATGGTAAGGCAAAAAAGGATATTGTGCCTATATCAAATAAAAAGCCTAATAGAAATGTATATAATAAACTAAAAAGCGATGTGTCTGTTTCTGAAAAATCCCAAAATAATAAAACGAGTCTAACAAAAAAGGAGAGTACTAAGAATATTAAAACAAAAGTTTTAAGTAATGAAAATCGACTGGGAAATAATTTATTCCTCATAAAATTTGATAGTTTGCTTAATTTCACTTGCAAATGTAACTTGAATTGTTAAAAAAGATTAAGTAGTACCCTAATTTTAACTTAGAATTCTCTTTTTATGGTAATTTTTAATCGAGGATATGTCATGTACTTAGGGGCTTTTGTTAAATTATACTCCGAAAACTGTTTTTATTGGATGCTGCTAAACAACATAAGTGTTGGTATAAGGATTATTTTTCAATTATTTTTTTCATCTGTTTTCATTTATTTTTTATAGGTCATACTTCGACTGCGCAGCACAGGGATGGAATGCCCTGTTGATCATATCGGTTGGTTGGTTTGTAAATTGTCAATGGGCATTTCATATAAAAAAATAGATGTTGTGTAATTGGATTCTAAAAAAACCAGCTGATTTATAAATGTTTTTGGAATGTCTTTTATTCTTTTTTTTAAAACGATAAAGTAGAATTTTTTATTGGTATTTATTATGGTTTCCAATGCTTTTTTTGTTGGTATTTTTTTGGCATGACCTTTAGAATAAAATTCACCTGAATACGAAACGTTCTTCCAATAATAAATTGGTGTAGACACTCCTGAAGGTTTTGGGATTTGATGCTCTATAAGATATTTATCAGAATTCAATTGTTCATGCCAAGCTTCCATAAAGTTTAAACCAATAAATACAATAATAGCTCCAATAGGAAAAATGGAACTTAAAATGAGTGCTGTTTTTTTATTTTTGTATGGTGCCCACCAATGAACCATTAACAGCGCTATAGGAATGGTAACAGGCAGAATATACGTGTGTAATATATTTTTGGACATGGTAAAGAAAATTGGTATCCAAAACAGCCATAATACTAAAAAGGACACCCAATTATCTTTAAGTAATGTAGCTCTGTTTTTCCATAATTTTATTAAAACTATTTGAAACCAAGGAAATGTAAAAAGCAATAAAAACACCCAAATCATTCCTATAGGCTGTGGATGCCCACTACCGTAAAGATCACCATTCCAATGTGGTTTTAAAAACCGATCGAAATGCTCACCAACAATAAAATAATTTAAAAATCCGGGAGACCTTTTCTCAGCCAAAACATACCAGGGTATCGAAATAAGACAGGTTATTATAGTGCCTTTGACCCATGGCAATCTTGAATAAACAGCTTTGATTTTTATTTTTTGGAGGATCAGCCAGATAAAAATTGGTGGACCGGTTAATACCAAAACAATGGGTCCTTTAGACAAAAACCCTAAACCAACTGCGATAAAAAACAAGTAATCCCAAATGGAATGTTCTTCTTTTTATATGGCTTTCCAGAAAGAGATCATTATTAAAGTGATGCTAAAGCTTAAAGCCACATCTGTAGAAACCACCCCTGTGTGGATTAAAAATTCAGGCATGGTCAACAAAATAAAGGCAGGCAATAAAAATGATATTTTTAATTTTTTCACCCAATATCCCAATATGATAAGGATGATGACATTCAATAAATAAAAAGGTAGTCTTGCTGCAATTTCATTGACGCCAAACACCGTAAAACTAATCGCAGAAAGCCAAGTGGATAATGGTGGTTTGGCCCAAAAAGGGATGCCATAACCTATTTGTAACATGACCCATTCTTTAGTTTCATACATTAAGCGTGCAATTTCGCCATATCTTGCTTCGGTTTTATCCAATAATGGGATGGCACCTAAAAGAATAAATCTGAAAACCAGAATTATAAGTACTGAAACAGCTATATATTTTGAATGTGTTATGAGTCTTTTGTTAGACATTTTATAGAGGGCTTTTTAAATTTTTTGAAGGCATTTCACTTTCCTTTTTACAGAGACGGTGTATGAGGTAAAGGTCAATCCATAACCTTAAAAAATAACTCATTTTCACTTTGGATTTTCCAATATCCACCCATCTTTTTAGTGGGATTTCGAGCATTTTATCCAGTACGTGATATCTTCCATAAAAGACAATGATACGATGAAAAATTTCTACATCAAACAACCATTTTGATATGAAGGGCTCCTTAAAAACCTGTGCAGATACTTCTCTTGTAAACACCTTGCACCCACATTGGGTGTCATAAACTTTTAATTTCAAGATAGAAGAAATTATTGTGGCAATAATTCTTCCAGTAAAAAAACGATATTGACGTCTTTCAATAACAGAGCCGATTTTCATGATCCGGGAACCAAAAACGAAGGTTATGGAATCCTTTAAATACGTTGTTAAAGAGCTGCACTCCTCTAAAGATGTAGACAAATCGGCATCTAAATAAGCGATGAAGTTGGCGTCTGGATTTTCATTGCAAAATCGCATTCCGTTTCTGATAGATTCAGCTTTGCCAAGGTTTTTTGGGTTGGATAGGATGACAATGTTATCTGTGAATTTAGTCTGTAATGTTTCAAGAATATAGAGAGTATTGTCTGAAGAACCATCATTTACAAAGCAAATTAAAGCTTCAGGATTTAATTGCAAGAAATTTTCATACGCTGATAGCCACAATCTTTTTTCTTCATTATAACAAGGAATGACAATACAAATATTTTTTTTCAAGCTTATAATACTTTTCT
>CAXBHA010000476.1:0-3003 GCA_963974955.1 uncultured Yeosuana sp.
GCTAAGGTAATCAACATTCAGGAATTTTAGGGTATGAACCAAATGGATAGCATATCCGGCATAGAACAATCTCCTATTTAACATAGGCATAACGGTAAAACCACTTACTTAATTATGGCAATGGCGTCGCTGACTGCTGCTTCAAAATTACTTAGATAGATGGTCTGTTCGTTCAACAACAATTGGTAATCCTTTCTTTAAGGCAACATTAAGGTAGTGTTAAGACATCATTAAGGCCATTCACAGAAAACCTGACCCCGTTCACTTAAAATACAAAAATGGTATTGAACTAATGCCAATATTTGTTTAGGATCCCAAATATGGGATGGCAAAATAAAAACTCCAGGCTCGTGGAATTTGGCTTAGCCCTTTCTTAAAACCTATTTAGAGTTTCGTATTATGAATTTACAGACAACACACATAATTGATGACTTTGACAGTACTTCCTTAGAAGAGATGAACAGTGTTTCGTTGATGAAAAGGACCGACACTAAATTCATAATCCACGAAAAGGATATGACCGCGGTTTTAAAAAAAATTAGGGGCCAGTACAGGGTTCTTGAAATAGATGGGCGAAGGATGATGACCTATTCCTCCCTGTATTTTGATACGCCATCCAAAAAATTCTACCATGACCACCATAACGGCAAGGTAAACAGGACAAAGATCAGAATCCGAAAATATGTTGAATCCGATCACTGTTTTCTTGAGGTGAAACAAAAAGATGGCAAGGGAAAGACCACTAAGACCAGAACCCCGATCCCTGATTTTGAGACAGATCTCTCCGATGGGTCCTTGAATTTTATACAGGAAGTAACACAAAGATCATTTGATCTGCAACCTATTATATGGAACGAATTCAATCGTATCACATTGGTCAATAAAACGGCCAGGGAACGTTTGACCATTGACTTTAACCTTTCCTTTAAACTCAACGATTCAACCAAAATCTATGAAAACTTGGTGATTATAGAGGTTAAACAGGAACGTTTTAGTAGAACTTCTCCCGTGGTACGTCAATTAAAGGAAAAGCAGACGAATCCGTATAGCCTAAGTAAATATTGCATAGGGATGATAAGTATTTACCATGACCTTAAGTACAATCGTTTTAAAGAAAAAATAATGAAAATTAACAAACTAACCGTCTAGCCTATGGAGTTTTTGGAGATTCCCCTATTCGATGATGACTTTTTCAAGATGATGTTTCGTTTCTTTATAAACATCCTATTCTTGACAGCGATAATTCGCTTTATATACTATCCTTCCTCAAAGCGAAAGGACTATGTTTTTACCTACTACCTTATAAGCATTATTGTATTTTTCTTGTGCTTTACCCTTAAAAAGTATGAACTGGATATCGGAATGGCATTGGGCCTGTTCGCCATCTTCGGGATCATCCGCTATCGCACGGACGCCATCGATATTAAGGAAATGACCTATCTGTTCGTGGTCATTGGGGTATCTGTAATCAACTCCTTGGCCAATAAAAAAATGAGCTATGCCGAAATAATTGGGGCCAATGTCCTAATTATATCAATATTGTACGCAATAGAAAGATATTGGGCCTTAAAACAGGAAGAATCCAAATCTGTGGTGTATGAAAATATAGAAAATATAAAACCGGAAAATTACCAAATACTAAAAACAGATTTGGAAAATAGAACGGGTCTACAAATCAATAAAATTACGATCGGCAAGGTCGATTTCTTAAAGGATACTGCAGAATTAACCATCTTTTATTTTAGCAACAACACATAAATCTAAAGTGCGAAAATTATGGAATTGATCAGGAAAGGATATACAGCTCATATGGTATTGTTGGCTACGTTGATGGTATCAACATTTGGCTTCTCGCAAACCGGGGATAATTCTGACTTGCAAAGTTGGAACACCTTGGGCCTGGAATATGAACCAAATAAAAAATGGTCTTTTGGACTGGAACAGCAGTTGCGTTTAGACGAGAATATTTCAGAAATAAGTGAATACTTCACACAATTGGAAACTAAATATGCTATTACCAAAAAGTTTGATATAGGTCTTGGTTTAAGATATATTAGGGAAAACGACAACGAAGGCAATGTTCAAGGGTACGAAAACCATTTTAGGTTTAATGTAGATGCTTCCTATAAACATAAAATAAATAACTTGGAATTAAAATACAGACTGCGATATCAAAACAAAAATGAACTAGGTATCGGTACCTCGGAAGGTGATTATGCCAAACAATACCTTAGACTAAAGGCGGCTGTTGAATATGATTTCGATAACTGGAAATTGGATCCGAATTTTTCCGCTGAAATCTTTAATCGTTTTGAAAATGAGGATGCCGACCAATATAATAAGTACAGATTAACCTTTGGCACTGATTACAAAATAAAAAACTTTGGCAAACTAGGGCTTTACTATAGGTTTGAAGAAAGTATAAATGTAGATATACCAGAAACCACCCATATTATTGGGTTTAATTATACGTACACCATCAAAAACAAGAAAAAATGAGAGCAGTTGACCGTCTGCTGTTGATTTTTTGTAGTTCTCTTATTGGCTACTTTCCCATTTATTGGTTGTTCAGATAACAACAACACGGTTTATGTTACGGAAAAAGAAGTCTCGAAAACCAATGATACTTCATCTATAAAGATGGTCATGACGACAAAACTCCATGTCTAATCTGCTCATCCAAATATGGTTCGGGATTTTATTTTCCGCAATACAGATATTGATCTGGGAAATAGGTTTCGGCAAAACATTTGTCTGCATTTAAAAGCTCCATTCCACTCTCATTTTTCACAGTTCTGCACTTACGAAAGTTGGTATTTTGGACCTATAAAATGCAACTTGGGCACACCTTTAATCATCGGGATGGATTAGAACGTTTAGGATATACGCCTGTAAGCGGATTTTAATCCCAAATTCCATTGGATTCCGTTAGGACCACCGGATGTTTATCCGTTACCAGGATTGTCTGTTCGTGCTGAGTAACGTATCCCCCTTTATTTCCGA
>CAXBHA010000477.1:0-2999 GCA_963974955.1 uncultured Yeosuana sp.
TCATTTCGTTTCACTCCATTCTGAATGACAAAAATGGTATTATGAATGAATACGAACATTCAAAAGATTAAATTATAATTTATATGAATATTCTTGGATTAAATTATTATTTTCATGATTCCACAGCATGTATTGTCAAAGACGGGATTTTAATTGCGGCTATAGAAGAAGAGCGTCTTAACAGGGATAAACATACGCGAAGTTTTCCTATGCGTGCTATTGACCGTTGCTTAAAACTGGCTGGTTTAAATTATAATGATATTGATCATATTGCTGTCTCAATAAAACCGACCCATAATTTAGGAAAAAAAATTATTCATGGCTTAACGCATTTAAAAACCATAAAATCCTTTATAAATCATGAATTGGTTCATGGGTATAATAATCAAAAAAGTTTTTGGAACTGGTTTGGGTATCATTGGGATAGTAAAAAGCAAGGTCCAATAGTACATTTTATTGAACATCATCTGTGTCATGCTCCAGGTAGTTTTTTTGTGTCGCCATATAAGGAAGCCGCTTTATTAAGTATTGATGGTTCCGGAGAGTGGGCTACTACCTGGTTAGGGTATGGCAAGGGTAACGACATCACTTGTCTAGGACAAAGTTATTTTCCACATTCCTTAGGGTCTTTTTATGAGGCTGTTACCCAGTTTTGTGGCTTTAGAACAAGTTATGATGAAGGAAAAACCATGGGCTTAGCCCCGATGGGTGATCCTAGTGTGTTTTTAGAAGACGTGGAAAAAATTGTTCATGTGGATAGCAATGGCCAATTATCGTTTGACTTGAGCTATTTTAATTATCAACACATGAGCTGGAAACGTTGCTCCAATAAATTTTTTAAAATATTTGGAGAACCCAGAAAAAATGGAGAACCTTTTCAAAAGCATCATATGGATGTAGCGGCGGCTTTTCAGCGCGTGTTAGAAAATAAGGTTCTTGAAATTTGCGACATTCTTCATAAGAAGACCAAGGCAGACTTTTTGGTTATATCTGGAGGTGTCCCCCTAAACAGTGTCATGAATGGCAGGATTGTAAGAGAAAGTGATTTTAAAGATGTATATGTGATGCCTGCGGCTGGCGATAATGGCACAGCCATTGGTGCTGCTTATTATTTGTATAACGGTCTTTTAAAACAGCCTAGAAATTTTGTTCATTTAAACCCTTATGTCGGGACCAGCTATAGTAATGCTGAGATAGAAAAAGTGTTGAAAGGAGCCAAATTGCCTTACGAAACACATGATAATATATGCGATGTAGCAGCTAAACTCTTGGAAGAAGGGAATATAATTGGTTGGTTTCAAGGCGCAATGGAAATTGGACCGCGTGCCTTAGGAAGTCGTAGTATTTTGGCTAATCCTGCTTTTCCAGATATGAAAGATAAAATTAATGCAGAGGTTAAGTTTAGAGAAGCCTATAGACCTTTTGCTCCTTCAGCTATTGTGGAAGCTAAAAATGAGTTTTTTGATTTGGAAGTGGAGGCCCCATTTATGTTAAAGGTGTGTAATGTCCTTAAAGACAAACAATCGGTGATTCCAGCGGTGACGCATGTTGATGGCAGTGCACGTTTACAAACCGTCAGTAAAGATTCCCACCCTCGATATTATGAGTTGATTAAAAAATTAGGGGAACGCACGGGTGTTCCTGTGGTGTTAAATACCAGCTTTAATATCCAAGGAGAACCTATTGTGGAATCACCACAAGATGCTATCCGATGTTTTTTCTCTACAGGATTAGATTATTTAGTTATTGGTGATTTTTTAATTGGTAAAGGTTAAGTTTTAATAAGTACTGGTTAGGTAACCATTAGTTTCATTTGTTTTCTAAAAACATAATCAATTCTGCATTATTACTTGATATTTTATGGTTTATAATGCAAGCTAATCCAATCATTTACTGTATCTGCAATGAAAGCCATATCTGTGTCGTTATAGCGAAAATCCACATGAATATTGAGTAGATAGCACCAATCTGTCACAATCTTATTGTCTGGCCATAAAAAAGAAGGATAAATATCATGTGCAATAAGATATTTCTTTAACGAACTCCATAGGGTTTCATCTTTAAATAACACTATTAATCCAAAGGGGGTATGTTCATTTCTATTAATAACCCTCATAAATTCAGTATCCTTTAAATGTCGGTAGAGGTAATTTAAATTGGTTTGTTTATGATCTAAGAAATTTATATTTAAATAAGTGTTTATAAGCTCGCGATCCTGAGTCCTTAGTTTAATAATATCATGATTATTATCTAAAAAATTTTCCGTTTCATCAATGACGTTTAGATAATCAGTTTTAACTATATCTGTGGATCCATTTTTATATTGTTTTTTATCCTTCATCGCACGGTGTAATTTATCAAACGCTTTATAGAACGAGGGATTAACAATAAAATGTTCTGTGCTATTTTCAATTTTTGAATTTGGGCTCCAACAAATGCCTCCTAGTGGTATTGGCAACGATTTTCTAAGAGATGCAAAACAATAATCCGCATTACTATGCATACAATTTTTAGTTAACCAACCATGTGAATGGTCTTCAACGATGATAGGAAATTCTGATTTTTTAATAATGGAATCGCTAAGGCCCCAATAATTATTTATTAACACCACGTCTTGGCTTGATGCAAAAGCGCTCACGTCAATTGGTTCCTTAAATTCGAACGGATTGATATCATAAAAATATAAATTATTGTAAATTTTTTTTATCCATCGTGTTACATGCTGGCAATAATAATTCGGCATCCATATTTTTTCAATGTCATGATCAACTGAGATTGTATCTAGGATGTATTTAAAAGCTTGTCTCCCTGTGTAAAACAACTCACAATCAAATCCAATTTTAATGTTATTGAAATGATAGTTGCTTATCTCTATGTCATGAAAAAGGGACCCAATGCCCTCTCTTTTTTTTATATGTTTTTTTAATTTCATTTTATTAAATTTGAATTGAATGTCCGTATTCATTCATAATACCATTTTTGTCATTCAGAATGGAGTG
>CAXBHA010000478.1:0-2998 GCA_963974955.1 uncultured Yeosuana sp.
AAGCTAAATGTTATATCTTATTTAATGAGCATGATCTTAATAAACATTTTAGTCTTCTACAACAAACAAAAATAAATCAAAAAGAGATTCAGCAAATTTGGCAAGCGATTAAGTATTTATCCAAATTCCGCAAGAACAAAAAAATAAGTAATTCAGCCTTGGAAATAGCTCAAAAAGCTGGTTGGGACACCGAAATTCATGAGTTGGAAACTAGGGTAAAAACTTCCATTGCAGCTTTGGAAGACCAAGGCTTTCTAAAAAGGAACCAAAATTCTTCACGCATATTTGCAAATAGTATGATGGTTCCCAACTTTGATGAAGCGGTTAAAATAATAAATAACAGCTCAGAGCTTTCAGAAACTCAAATCACTAATTGTTCTCGAGTTCTAAAAATTATTGTTTCCGACAAAGAGAGTCGAATTGATTATTTAGCGGATCGAACGGCTTTAAGACTTAATGAAATAAGAGAAATTATAGATTTGCTAAGAAGTTTGCAAATACTAGGTGACGCTAAAGATTTAACTGCCTTTATAACACTTAATTCATCCAAAAATAGTTCAAAAAATATCCTTGCCAAATACCAAAAAATTGAATTAGCCATGCAAGATGTGCTTTGTAAAGATATTAAGATTTCAATGCGACAATTGAATCAAAGAATAATTGATTCCGGTCTTGACATATCTTCAATTGATGCTGTTAGAAATATTCTTAATTACTGGGAAATTAGAAAATTCATCCAAAAAAATAGAGTTGATAGAGCCAATGACTTGTACAAAATTAAAATTATAAATTCTTCCAAAATAAAAGAAGATATAATATGGCGACATGAATTATCTCTGGATATATGTGAACTTCTTGAGAAATTTCAAAGTGATGAAAAAGTCATTCTCGATGCCAAAAAAGATCTTCCTGTAAGTTTTTCAATGTTACAATTAAGAAATTCCAATCATCTTTTTGGGACAATCAAAGAAGAGGATTTAAGTAAATACGAGAAATCTCTGTTATTCCTAAATCAAATAAAATCCATTAAACTAGAGGGCGGTTTTATGGTCACATACAACAGGCTGAATATCGAAGACATAAATCGCAATATACCTCGATTTACACAAGAAAACTTTAAAAATATTGGAGACCATTACGACCATAAAACACAACAAATACACATTGTGGGGGAATATGCCAAAAAAAGACTTCAAAACTATGAGTCAGCCTTAATTTATGTAAACGATTATTTTAGTCAGCCATATGAGGAGTTTATTTCAAAATATTTCCCTAGGCGAAAATCTGAAATAACTAGACCCATTACTCCTGAACGATTTAAAGAAATTACCGGAAATTTAGATACTGATCAAAGAAAAATTGTAGATGATCATAGATCCGAAAAAACAATCGTTCTCGCGGGCCCAGGTAGTGGGAAAACTAAAGTGTTGGTCCATAAAATAGCAAGCTTGCTATTAATGGAAGACATAAAACCTGAGCAATTTTTAATGCTTACATTTTCAAAAGCTGCCTCTTTAGAATTTCGATCAAGAGTTAGACAACTAGTGCCTGAATACGCTCAGCTTATTAATATAACCACATTTCATGGCTTTTGTTTTCAATTATTGGGACAGATGGGTGACCTGCAGAAATCAACCAAAATTATTCAAGACTGCATTACCGCCATAAAGGAAAATGAGGTTGACATTTCTTCAATAATAAATAAAAGTGTACTTGTATTAGATGAATTTCAAGATGTTAATAGCATAGAATGGGAGCTTATTCAAATAATTATTAAAAAGGCCAAAAACATACGTGTGGTTGCTGTTGGCGATGATGATCAAAATATTTATAGTTTTAGAGGCGCATCCAACCAAAATATGCTCGAATTTCAGAATATATATAATGCTATGGAATATCAGCTATTAAAAAACTACAGAAGCACATCTAACATAGTTGAATTTAGCAATGAATTACTTACCCGTATTCCAAATAGGCTTAAAGGAAATCAAATTTTGGAACCTGCCAATAAGCATAATGGTCAAAAAATTAACATAATTAAGTATTCTTCTTGTCATTTAGAAAAGGCACTTGCCGAGAAGGTAATTGAAGATGACAATTCTGGCACAAGGGCAGTTTTAGTCCCAACCAATGAACAAGCCTTACTTATAAGAACATATTTATCAGATTCGGGTCAAAAAACGAAACTAATTACTGGTTTGGAAGGTTTTAGTCTAGATCATTTACACGAATTAAGAATATTTTCTTCATATTTAAAACAAAATAAAAACGATGCGGGGATTATTTACAACACCATATGGGAAGAAGCTAAAGAGCGTTTTTCACATTCCTTTGAGAATAAATTGCACTTTGATGTTTGCTGGGCTATCATCTTAAAATTTGAGGTAAATTATGACTCCACAAAACAGCTAGTTGATTGGTATGATTATCTGCGTGAAATAAAAATGGAAGACGCTATTCATGGAGATTCAGATGCCATAATTATATCAACAATGCATAAATCTAAAGGGAAAGAATTTGATCATGTTTATCTTCTATTAGAAAACTATAATTTTAATGATGCCGAATCCAAACGGATAGTATATGTAGGTTGTTCGCGAGCAAAGCAGAGTTTACAAATACATTGCAACTCCGCTTTTTTTGATGGCTTTGAAACAGATAAGATTCAAAAAATAAGTTATGAAGGCGTAACAACTCCACCCAACCACATAGAATTAGTATTAGGACATAAGGATATATATTTAAGGTCACAGAAGTATTCAAAAACGGCTTCTAACATTAACAAATTACAATCTGGAGACCTACTTAAAAAAATTAAGGTAAAATTCAAAGACAATGAAGCCTTAGGGTTATGCAATTTAGATGGAGATAATGTTCTTTTATTCTCTAAACATTTTATGGATACCAAGTACAGTAAACTTGTTAAAGAAGGTTACGAACTATCTGGATACTTCGGACCAAATTGCGCCAGGCTTTTCGGTTTCATTGCGCCAGTGAT
>CAXBHA010000479.1:0-2998 GCA_963974955.1 uncultured Yeosuana sp.
CATGAGAATCAGATCCGCTCATTTCTAAAAGCTTCTTTAAGGCATTTGTTTCTGGAGAACCTTCATCTTTACTCTCTTCATCACCGCCCATATTAAACATACCACCCAATTGCTCCATTGATTTTTCTAAATCATCAGATGATATATTGGCTTCTACATCGCGGTCTGATTGTAGTTCTAGCTGTTCTTCAGAAATTTCTCCATTTTTTTTAGTCTCACCGCATGATAGTATAAGTACGAACGAAGTCAGATATATCAAATAATTTCTCATGATTATTGTCTTTTGTATTTATCCGCCATAAATTGAAAGTAAATGAAGCCTGCATGGTTATACCAATTGTCATAACCCAACATGGATTCACAATTCTCAATTGCCCTTAAATTTTCTTCAAGTGCGTGAATCATTTCTGCATATTTGTCATCATACGCTTTGTTCAGAGTAGGAATGGATTCTGTTAGTATAATCATTTTTTGACTTTGCCAAGCTAAGCCAGATACGCCATGAACGCCAGATACGTTATCGCCAAATGCTATACCCGCATTTATTTTTTTCATGGCATGGGAGTAAATTACACGCAGTCGTTCTAAGTTCAATCGTCTGTTATTTAAATTGGTATATTCTTTTTCTAAACAAGCACAACCTGCTTCATTATCGTTTTCATCTGGCATCATTGCCGTAATCAATCCTAAAACAGTTGCTTCTTCATAGGTGGTATTAAAGACTTTATATTTTTCGATATTTAAACTGACTTCTATATTATTAATGGCATCTGATGTTTTCAATGCTGCCATCGGTATTCCATTAGGAGGGTTTTTTTTAGTTTTTTCAATGTTTTCTTTATTATTTACAGGGAAACCACTATCCTTGTTTTGTTTTGGAGGATTTGAATTATCATCTTTATGATAGTCTATAGGATTGCCATTGTTGTCATATTTAGGGCGGTCATAATTATCATATTGAATAGGTTTCTTATTTGCATCTAATGCTGGTCTAGTTTCTGTTTCACCTTCTGCATATCGAATGGGATCGCCGTTAATGTCATATTTAGGACGCTTATCGTCTCCAAAAACAGGGTACTCAATAGGTTTGTTGTTTCTGTCATATACAGGTCTTCCATAAGGTCCAACTTCATCATTATGAACTAATTCACGATACTGGATAGGATTACCGTTAATGTCATATTTCGGGCGACCTGCATCTGTGGTTATAGGGTAATCTATACGTTCGTTGTTACTATCATATACTGGAAGACCTGAAGAGTTAAATTCATCATAGTTAATATTATCACTGCCATCAGAATTAGAATTTGGTGATGATGTAGTTAGAGGTTCATAAGATGAGCCTGAGCTTGATGAATTACTAGAGCCTTGCATGCCTGGGCCAGAAGTGTTGTCGTTACCATTTCTGTTAGTTCCAAATTGCGGTGGTATACATGAAGAGGGTAATCTCGGACCTCCTCTAGGATCTGCGTTTGCTTGAGCGTCGTCGTCGTCGGCACTTAACCGCCTCATGATTTCGTTCGCAACATTATTTGCCCCCTCAAAAAAATCTTGAATTCCGTCATGATTTTCATGAACAAATTTCAATGCTCCAGTAAATACTTCAGAAAGGGATGGTCGAGCACCAGCAGAACTAATTTGTTGACCTAGAACAAAGCAAATTAAAATGAGAAGCGTTTTTGCAGATTTCTTTTTAACCAATAGTAGTACTAATAAAATAGTGATAATGCTGAAAAACCCTATTACAACGTAAAGTATTGTATTCGTGCTATTTGGTACGATACTATTTTGTGCAGAAGAATTAGAGTTTGAGGTATTAAGTACTTGACCACTTCTCTCAGCAGCTGCTTCATTGGCAGGATAATATAAATTACCCATGAACGGTATCTTTTCACCAGTAGTCCAAACGGCAAGTTGAAAAGGAACATTAAGTTTTGGACCGGTTACTACAATACCAAATTTACCTGCTGTTTCAAAAGCTTCCTGAAATATACCGTTGTTGGTCAGCCCGTTAATTTTACTGTCTGTCCAGTTATCTTTAACGATATCCACTTTAATATCAGAATTTTTATCGGTAATTACCGTAACCATTACTTTTTGTAATAGCGTAGTACCTTCTGCCCAAAACCGCAAAGAATCTTTTTCAGTTTCACCTTGCATATAAGCAGAAATCACTTCTTCATTCTGTGAATCTGGACTAAACTCTAAGGTATAGACTTGTTTGCCCGTATCCAGTTCGGGCATTTTTATTTCATCTTGTGCGAATGCAACAAAACTGAACAATAGAATAATATGGAGTAGTAGTTTTTTCATGACATTGCTATTTTCTATGTTTTTGCAATAAATAGTTCGCTAGGTTGGTCATTTTAAGACGTAGCTCCTCATGTTGCTCTTTGGTGCGATTGGTATTTGCGCTTTTAATTCCGTAGTGCATTAAAAATGCTAGGTCATAATTTTCATTGTAAATGATTATTCTTCCATGAGCGGGTTGTTGGGCGATATAAGAATCGCCGGTTTCAGCTAACTCTATGTCCATCCCCATAATCTTTAATCCAGATTCTTTACGTTCCAAATAGCTGGCAATTTCTTTTTTGTTTTGTTTCTTTGAACTAGGTGCAGACCTCCATGAAATTCTTGAGTCACCATCTAAAGTATTTGTACCAAACCCTTTCAAGTCAAAAGAACATTTGTTTTCACCGATTTTGTCAAGCATATCAAGGTTTGATTCCGGTACTTTGAGCACTTCGGCCAATTCAGCAATACTCATATCACAATCGTCATTATTATATAGAGAACTGTAATCGCCTGAAGTATTTGAACTACTTTCTACTTTTTCTGATATAACCTGTTTAGAATCAGGTTCGCTTGTATCTTGTTTTTTAGGGGTATCGTTACAGGCTATCAAAAGTGAAATAAAAAAAAGCGCTAATGTGTGTCTCATGGCGAATGTTTTAAAATGGTTTTTCATAATCTAAAGTGTTAATGCTAAAGTCTTTCT
>CAXBHA010000480.1:0-2981 GCA_963974955.1 uncultured Yeosuana sp.
GAATGCCCTGTTAATCATATCGGTTGGTTTGCAAATTGTTAATGGGCATTTCATATCATTAAATCACTTAAATCTTTAAGTGCTTGAATCACCTCTAAATCGTCTGTCAAGGGTTCTATAACTGCCACATGGACCGCTAAACGTTTAGGTAATCCAGCATGTATCAGTTTAGCTGCATCAACCAATAATCGTGTTGAAACGGTTTCGGTTAAACCTAATTCAGTTAGGTTTCTAATTTTAGCAGCAATGTTTACCAATTTTTTAGCAATGTCTAATGTGATTTCGGTTTCGGACACTAAAATTTCTGCTTCTATTCTTTCTTCAGGATAGGCAAAAGAAATGGCCACAAAACGTTGTCTTGTAGAAGGTTTCAATTCTTTAAATCCACGCTGATATCCAGGATTAAAGGAAGCAACGAGCATAAAATTTTCGTGTGCTTTTATGTTTTCTCCCAATTTATCAATAAACAATTCACGCCTATGGTCTGTTAGAGAATGTATGGCCACAATAACATCGGGTCTAGCTTCGGCTATTTCATCTAAGTATAAAATGGAGCCTTCTTTTACGGCTGTTGTTAAAGGGCCATCCAACCAAACAGTTTCGGCGCCTTTAATAATAAATCGGCCTATTAAATCTGTAGAAGATGTTTCTTCATGACAGGAAATGGTAATTAATTTAGTACCTAGTTTATGAGCCATATGTTCAATAAACCTGGATTTGCCGGTGCCTGTTGGACCTTTCAGCAAAAACGGAATTTTACTAGTATAAGCTTTTTCAAAAACCTCTATTTCCTTTCCAATAATATGATAATAGGGTGTATTCATGGTTTTTTTCATAAAATAAAACCAGAGTTAATGCTTTAATAAAATTAACTCTGGTCTCATGTTATTTATAATTGATTAACAGTATGCGAAAATAATTTTGGTTTAAATGTGAGCATGAGCCAGACCCAAGAATTCTTCTCATTTTTATCTCCGCTTTTGAGAACCTCCATGGTATTTGTGGCAAACATTTTAGAATATCCAGCATTTATGGCAATATCCTTGGCCAACTCATAACCAATTGTTGAATCTATTTCTGTGCCTAAATTATTGTCCATTTTTTCTGCTCCATTAATTACATTTCCTGCTGCGGAGAAAAAGTGGGGTATTATTTTGGCAGAAAATTTATTCTTCTTATAACCAATAGTGGTATAGACATCGGTTAAACCTACATTATTGGCATGGTTCCCAACATAAAAATAATCCATCCAACCATTAAACCCATGGTTGGTACCAAAAAGAGGCGCAAATGATTTTACGCCTGAACTTGAATCATCCATATCTTTTCCCGAAAGATACTCTACACCAAGGCCAACATAAAAGTTATCGTTTAAGTCATAACCTAAATTTCCTGTAAAATAAGAAGCGTTCACAACTGTACCTAAAGACTTTCCTGTTTGGAAATATGTGGCTGCATTAGCACTAAACCTTCCAGATGCATAGGTTAGCCTTGGCCCGAAGGTCTGCATATAATCCATGGTCTGCTTTTCATTTGGTAACCCCACATTCTTCAAATACTCAATGCCCGTGTTCAAGGCTAAAAAGCTCAATCCGAATTTATTGAAGTCACCATGATACCAGATATATTGAAACGCCTTATAACCTGCTGCATTACTGTACAAGTTATCTATACCTGATTGCGAATCGGAGTTTAATGCAAAACCAACATCAATTTTGTTATTGGCATTTGGTACATATTTAAATAACAAAGCGTCATGACTTCTGGCCTGTTGTGTCCAATCTACGTTTCCGAAAATCCGGTGGTCATCATAAACAATTTCTTGACGGCCCAATTTTAAGCTTATTTTATCACTTAATAATGCTTCTGCCCAAGCTTCGTGCAAAGCTGTTGCGTTATCATCACTTGATAAAGTTCCAACATCTCCCCAAACTCTTATGTTTTGAAATACTACTTTAAGCCTCATTTTTTCGTTTATAAAACCAAAATTCAATCGTGTACGCTGTGAAACAAAATTGGAACCTTTTTCATCTGTATTGAGCAAAGTGCCATATCCATTTTTGTTTTCGAAACGTGGTCTTAGCTCTGCAGATAAGTCAAATTGTTGGGCATAAGTATTCAGTGCCATTAGTAATGTAATGGCGAAACAAACTATGTGTTTTTTCATTATTTTAATTTGTCTTTAATCGTTTGATGATGCTTCCAGGGCTTCATCTGTTGGTTTGCCATGTTTAAAAAAGTCTATCATAAATAGCGTTATTCCTGTTACAAACAACGTAGCGCAGATAATTAAAACATAAAAGTGAATTTCAATTTCTTTTTGAACGGTCATAAAATCCATTTTCATTTTGCGTTCTAAATATACTTGGGCAACTCCAGCAACACCAAAAGCTACCGTCATTCCCAACATTCCAATATTTGAAATCCAAAAAGCGACAAATCCTCTGGTGCTTTCATACAGTTTTCTACCTGTCATATTTGGTAAACTATAGCTTATAATAGCTAGAACAATCATTGCATAAGCGCCCCAAAAAGCCAAATGGGCATGCATTGCGGTTACCAAAGTACCGTGGGTATATATATTGGTTTGTGGTAAAGTATGGGCAAATCCTAAAAGGCCAGCTCCAATAAAAGATACAATGGCGGCACCAAGGGTCCAGTATAACGCTAAAGTATTTGGGTGTTTCTTTTCCCCTTTTCTATACATATTTACGGCAAATAATGCCATAGCTAAAAAGGCCAAAGGTTCAAGAGCCGAGAAAATGCCACCTACAATTAACCAAATTTTATTAACACCAATGTAATAGTAATGATGGCCCGTACCTAAAACACCAGATAAGAAGGTTAATCCAACAATAACGTACAGCCATTTTTCAATAACCTCTCTATCAACGCCAGTTAGTTTTATTAAAAGGAATGATAAAATACCACCCATTATAAGTTCCCAAACTCCTTCTACCCATAAATGAACAACCCACCAT
>CAXBHA010000481.1:0-2973 GCA_963974955.1 uncultured Yeosuana sp.
TGATGTTCAATATTGAAAAAAAATCAATAAAAAAAACCTTCCGTTTCGGGAAGGTTCTTTAAAACTTATCTGTTTTTTAATATACCATTCCCTACCCTTGCGATATAATCACAATGACAACAATAGAAATAATATTTAAAATGTATTTTTTCATAATAACTCCGCAAATGTTTACAATTAAAAATCAATATCCAAATTATTTATTAAAAAAAGCAAAATTTATTTAGTATTCCTTTTATTTTTTTACTTTTGCATCTATAAATAATAGAGGAAAGATTTGACTGATTGCAACCTCTTGTACTAAAAATTTTAGTATAAATAAAAATGCTAAAGGCAGTGTAAACTTCCTTCGACGTACTCGTCAAATCTTCTTTATAAATCTTAAGTATATGCCATATTTATTTACTTCAGAGAGTGTATCTGAAGGCCACCCAGACAAAGTTGCCGATCAAATCAGTGATGCTCTAATTGATAACTTTTTAGCGTTTGACGCAAACTCAAAGGTAGCTTGTGAAACTTTAGTAACTACAGGGCAGGTTGTACTGGCTGGTGAAGTAAAATCGACGACCTATTTAGATGTTCAAAAAATTGCTAGGGATACCATTAATAAAATAGGATACACCAAAAGCGACTATATGTTTGATGGAAATTCATGTGGAATATTCTCGGCTATTCACGAACAATCCGATGACATCAATCGTGGTGTTGATAGAGCAAGTAAAGAGCAACAAGGTGCTGGTGACCAAGGTATGATGTTTGGTTATGCAACGAATGAAACTGAAAATTATATGCCGTTGGCTTTAGATTTAGCCCATCGGATTCTAATTGAACTGGCTACCCTACGAAGAGAGAACAAAGAGATTACTTATTTAAGACCCGATTCAAAAAGTCAGGTCACTATTGAATATAGTGATGATAATACCCCACTACGTATCGATGCCATAGTCGTGTCAACTCAGCATGATGACTTTGACGAAGATGAAACCATGTTGGCAAAAATAAGAACCGATATTATAACTATTTTAATTCCACGTGTTCTTTCTAAACTACCAGAACAAATCCAAGCAATTTTTAGTGACGATATTACCTATCATATTAACCCAACCGGTAAGTTTGTTATTGGCGGACCGCATGGAGATACTGGCTTAACAGGGCGTAAAATTATTGTAGATACTTACGGTGGAAAAGGGGCACATGGTGGTGGCGCTTTTTCAGGGAAGGACCCTAGTAAAGTGGATAGAAGTGCCGCGTATGCAGCTAGACACATTGCTAAAAATTTAGTAGCCGCAGGTGTTGCTGATGAAATTTTAGTGCAAGTATCTTATGCTATTGGTGTCGTAGAACCTACCTCTATTTTTGTGGATACATATGGCACATGCCCTTTTAATATGACCGATGGCGAAATTGCCAAAGAAGTAGCCAAACTTTTTGATATGCGCCCTGCCGCCATTGAAGAGCGTTTAAAATTGCGCGCTCCTATTTATAGTGAGACTGCAGCTTACGGACATATGGGAAGAAAAAACGAAATTGTTACTAAAACATTTTCTCAACCTAATGGTGAAACCATTACGCTTGATGTGGAATTATTTACATGGGAGAAATTGGATTATATTGATAAAGTAAAAAAGGCTTTTCATTTATAATATTATGAAGATTGAAGCTAAACCTTTAAAATTTCATTGTGGCACAATAATGAAAAATAGGTTTATGCTTGCTCCATTGACAAACACACAAAGCCATGATAATGGTGTCCTTTCAGATGCTGAATTTAAATGGCTTACAATGAGGGCTCAAGGTGGGTTTGGTTTGGTTATGACCTGCGCATCACATGTGCAAGCGAACGGAAAAGGATTCCCAGGACAGTTGGGCATTTTTAGCGATTCGCATATTGAAGGCCACAAACGTTTAGCAAATGAATTAAAACTACATGGTAGTTTAGCCGTTATTCAATTACACCATGCGGGGATGCGTGCTCCAAAAGAGCTTATTAACCAACAACCCGTGTGCCCATCAATCAATGAAAAGGCTGATGCAAGAGCGTTAACGCTCAATGAAATAAAAACCGTAATAACCGCTTTTATTAAAGCAGCATTACGAGCTAAAACATCTGGTTATAATGGTGTAGAAATCCACGGAGCTCATGGTTATTTATTATGCCAGTTCTTAAGTAAAGAAACTAACAAGCGAACTGATATTTATGGAGGCTCATTAGAAAATAGAAGTAGGATTATTTTTGAAATTGTTGAAGGTATTCGAGCAGCATGCGGTTCAGGCTTTTTAATTGGGATAAGGTTATCTCCCGAACGCTTTGGCATGGAACTAATAGAGACCAAAGTTATTGCTCAAAAGTTAATGGATTCCAAGCAAATAGATTTTTTGGATATGTCGCTTTGGGATTGTTTTAAATTGCCAGAAGATTCAAATTATCAAGATAAAAGCTTATTGGAACATTTTACAAGTTTAAACTTTAAAGATGTTAAATTAACCGTTGCTGGAAAGATAAGCTCTGGTAATGATGTTTCAAAAATTTTAAACTCTAAGGTAGATTTTGTCACTATTGGAAGATCGGCTATTTTACATCACGATTTCCCAAATCGAGTTTTAGAAGATCCAAATTTTCAACCACATCCTTTACCTGTCAGTCAAACCTATTTAAAAAAAGAAAGGCTTAGTGATGCATTTATTTCTTATATGAGCAAATGGCCAAATTTTGTTAAATAAATTGGCCATCAATCAAGTATTAAAGATTTACCATTTCACTTTTCTATCTGATTCAATTTTAATCTTATTATTTTGAACTTACAATTTTCTAAAATGGAAATTATTTCTATAAAAACTCAATAGGGCATTTAACACTTTATGAACTGGTTTAAACTTTTTTGATTGGATCGAAAAACAGGAGTTTTTTGCTCAATTGAAGGCTTTTTTTACCCGCATAGCATCGCTACGGAGTTCAAAAAAGACAAAAAGTGA
>CAXBHA010000482.1:0-2968 GCA_963974955.1 uncultured Yeosuana sp.
TTGGTTTAGGTAAAACTAGCAATTTTTTTTATACGGTGTTACCTTTAGTTGTTTATTTAAAAACTCAGATAATCAGAACTGTCCACATTAGTTTTTAAACAATTTGAAAAATTATTCCCAAAATATCGGTCCAAGTATTTCATATCAGTATTGTATTCAAAGAATATCCAGTTTTTGTTTTTTTTGTCAAAAAGCAGCAAAGATTCTTTGTTTTCTCTTACTTGTAAAATTTTTAAATTTGAATTAAAATGAACATGCTCGATTCCGTATTTTTCTTGATTCCTTTTGAGTGCTGTAGAATCCAAATAAGGAGTAGTTTGAGTCCTATCCACGATATATTTAACTTTATAATAGTAAGTTGAATTGCATTTATTTCTTTCTTGGAAATTTAATTCTCCTATTGAGTTATAGAATTCTGGAAACTCGCGATTATCATACATTTGATGGAGCTTTTCTCTTAAACCATTTTCCCCGTATTCTTTGACAAATTCGGCTGGGTGGTTGATGAAAAAATATTCAATATCACCTTCACTAGATGCTGTGTAATGTTTATTTATTTTATGTTCTAATTCAGAAATAGTTAGCTTTGGTGAACAACTTAAAAAAAAACAAAAGAGAAAACTGTAAATAAGAAATCTTTTAGTTTTTTTGAAATTGGTAGTTTCATGGTTCATGTCATTCGCAATTAAAGGTAACAATAGTATAATAAACATTATGTTTATTATACTGCCAATTTAAGATATATTGTACATATGTTCTATATATATTTTATATTTTTTTAAAAGTCCAACGGATTTTTTATTTTCTTAAAGGTTGTAGTGGCAACATGCGTGTATATTTCAGTAGTCTTGCTGGAGCTATGGCCCAATAAAACCTGAATTTGCCTTAAATCTACGCTTGCCTCTAATAAATGTGTTGCAAAACTATGCCTGAGCATATGTGGAGTTACATGAATCTTTATACCTGCTTTTTCAGCTGCATTTATTACTATTTTTCCAATACTTTGACCTGAATATTGCTTGCCATACATACCCTCAATAATATATTTTTCTGGTTTGTATTGTTTATAATAGTCTCGCAAATCTTTCAACAAGGAGTGCGAAAGCAACGTGTAGCGATCCTTATTGCCTTTCGCCGCTTCCACACGTATTAACATTCTTTTGCTATCAATATCTGTAATTTTTAAGTTTACTAATTCATTTCTACGCATTCCTGATGAATATAGAAGACTAACAATACACTTGTGCTTTAAGTTATTTGTATTGGCTATAATGTTTAGAACATCTTCTTTTGAAAGTACTTTTGGTAGTTTTTTTTCTTTTCTGGGTCTTTCAACTTGGTAAAACCTATTGGGCATTCCAAGGACCGATTCATAATAAAATTTAATACTGTTGATTGCAGTATTTATATAGGAATTGGATTTATCTTCTTGAACCAGTTTTAATATGTAGCTTCTAACATCACTTTCATTGATCGCTATTAATTCCTTGGTTTGGTAATAATTGATAAATGTTTCAAAAGCGGACACATATGATTTTACCGTATTATTGGCATATTTCTTTAATTCTAACTTATCTAAGTAATTGGTGGGACAAACTCTATAATTGGCTGGAAGTTCCCTTTTTCTAAACCATGTAATATCTATCTCCTCGTTAGTTCCTTTTATAATGCTTTTATCAAAAAAATGATTGCAATTAACCCAAACAACACCATTGAATATTTTGAATATCTCATTAAGGTTTTGTTTGCTGTTCAAGATGTATGCCATGTTAAAACTGTTACTCCATTTTACATCTGGTAATTGCTTAACAAGCGCATGGATAACTTTATCAGCGTTGAATTGCAAACCTATATATCGCTTTTCTTTAATTAAAAGATGTTTTAATGTAATGCTCCTGCCCTTATACATGGTTTTTTTTATGCAAACTAATGTATGTAAATGAATTAGTCGTACCTTATTCGAATAAGATTCGTATAAAATACGATTAAATTTAACTTCATGAGAATTTATAAGGAATGTTTGTACTGTGATAAAGAATTAAATGGAAGAACAGATAAGAAGTTTTGTGATCCACAATGTAAAAGCGGCTATCAATATCAAAATGAAAAACAAAATCCAAAACGCTTTTATAATAAGGTAGACAACCAACTGAAACTGAATAGAAAAATACTTAAGGAATATAATAAAGGAGGAAAGGTTACCGTAAGAACTAAAGCACTAAACGATTTAGGGTTTAATCCAAACTTTTTTACACACTATTGGAAGAATTCAAGGGGAGATACCTATCTATTTGTTTATGAATATGGGTTTTTAAAGAAGACAGAAAACAATGTTGAAAAATATATATTAGTGCAGTGGCAAGATTATATGAATCAAGATTATATCAATTAAAAACAACTTAGGGACAGCAAGATGAGTTCACTTATAAAAGTTTGAACTTTTGCCTTTAGAGGTCACAAATAATAGCAAAGCCTTTAAGAAATTGGAGGCTTTTTGGATTATGGCCTCTAAAGAATATATTCTTTGAAATTAGATAGTCAAATTATTTTGGTATTTTTTTAAAACCTAACAAATGTCATGTTTTTTATGATAAAGTATTTGTTTATTTGCAATGTTATTTATTGGTTGGTTGATAACAAAAAAAGGGAATGATTCTTAATTGAGCTATTCTCTTTTTTTTTTTGAAGTTATTGAAACTGTTCATCTAACAAAACTCACAAATTTTAACGCGTTTAAGATTTCAATCTATTGATAGTTAACCAAAACAGATTCTTTAGATTGCCAACACTATGTTTTTATCGACGCCGTGTAAATAATTAAGCCAAAAACCTACGTATTTTTAGAAAGATTGACCTTTGCCATTTTTTTACTTTCACAAATCATATCGTGTTTGTGTATTGGTTGCGTGGTTAAGCACGTAATTTAGCAAATAAAAACCGAATAGAAAATCCGCGAGGATTTTCGTAA
>CAXBHA010000483.1:0-2957 GCA_963974955.1 uncultured Yeosuana sp.
TTTGGTAGAGTTTGCACATGGTTTTTACCACAACTGATAATTGATAAAAAGATCATTGCGGTAAGTAATATACTAGGCTTCAAATTTAAATTAAATTTAATTAAACTTATGTGAAAAAGGAAAAACAACACTTTCAAAAATCTTTTAACAATAATTACAAGAATACGAATATTATAAAATTATTATTCGTTTTATATTGAATATTTTATAGTTCCCTTTAAATATATGACTTAATATTCAAAACATAATTTACAAATCTTTAGGGATATTTTATATCAACCAATAAGGGTTACAAACTACCCGAACAACATCGGATGGGTTCCATTGTCCATTTAAATGTAATAAATTAGCTATGAGTGCCGTCCATCCTGTTTGAAAAGCCTTTAAAATTCAATATTTATTCAAAATTCATAAGTAGCTTTGTAACATGAACATCTTACTCATTGAGGACGAGGCAGACTTAGCGAAAAGCATCCAAGATTATTTGACTGGTAATGACTTTGTATGCGGGTGGGCCAAGAATTTTTCCTCGGCAATGGATAAAATTTCAATCTACGATTATGATTGTGTTTTGCTGGATCTCATGTTACCTGATGGGAATGGATTTGAACTCTTAAAGCAGTTAAAAAAACTCAACAAAACGGATGGCGTAATTATTATTTCGGCCAAAGAAAATTTAGAAACCAGACTCGAAGGATTTAATCTAGGTGCAGACGACTATTTAGTAAAACCATTTCATCTATCAGAATTACTGGTGAGAATTCAAGCTTTAATACGGCGAAAGAAATTTGATGGAAATAATATAATAACCTTTAACGAAATACAAATTAACTTACTTTCTAAAGTTGTAAAGGTTAATGATGCGACTATTGACATTACAAAAAAAGAAATAGACTTATTACTATTTCTTATTGGAAACGATAACAGAGTATTATCCAAAGAAGCCATTGCAGAACACCTTTCTGGAGATATGGCTGATATGCTCGATAATCATGATTTTGTATATGCACATATAAAAAACCTTAAAAAGAAATTAAAAAACAGGCAAAGTAAAAACTATATTAAAACAGTCTATGGCTTAGGATATAAATGGCAAGATGAATAAAAAATTATTACATAAAACACAACGCGCCTATCTCATTTTTTCAATACTATTGTTTGTTATAGTTGCGCCGTTATTTTACGTTCTATCAAATAAATTTTATATCGATGAAGTTGACGAAACCTTAATGCTTCAAAAGTCCGATTTTATACAACATTCCATTTCAAAATTAAAGATTGAAGATATCCCAATCTGGAACAGGTTTAATAATACCATTGAAATACTAGACCCCTATAAATTAAAAAAGGACACACTATTTTATAGCACTTCTTTTAACAAAACAGAACAAGAAAACGACCGATACAGAGAATTAAACACCCCTATTACTATTGAAGAAAAACCTTTTGTGTTTTCTGCTAAAGTAAATTTGATTGAATCTGAAGATTTTATGTTGAGCATCGTTCTTCTGTTTTTAAGCCTTATTGCTTTATTGATATTAGGCATGTATCTTATTACTAAAAAATTATCGCAACGGCTGTGGCATCCATTTTATCAGACTTTAGAGCAAATTGAAGATTTTGAAATAGATAGACATAGTAAACTTCATTTTACAAATTCAAATATCGAAGAATTTAATCGATTAAATAAAAGTATCAATGATTTAATTGACCGCAATTTAGCCATCTACAATAATCAACGAGAATTTGTTGAAAATGCGGCTCACGAACTCCAAACGCCCATTGCTGTCTTTAAAGCAAAAGTTGATACACTCATTCAACGTTTAGACATTACAGCAGGACAATCAGAACTGTTAAGCTCTCTAAATAATGCTATTTCAAGACTTAGCAGGGTTAACAAAAATCTGTTGTTACTTGCCAAGATTGATACAGACCAGTATAATGAAACCGAAACGTTTTCAATACAACAAGTTATAGAAAAACAATTAGATTTTTTTGTAGAACAGGCTGAGCAAAAAAACATAACCATTAAAACGTCTTTCCAAAAAGATATTATGGTAAATGCCAATTATGGGCTTACAGAATTATTGATAAGCAATTTAATGCTTAATGCCATTAAACATAATGTGACAAACGGAATAATAACTATCACTATTTCTGAGCATCAACTAGAAATAACCAATACTGGAACTAAATTGGATTTAAAAGTAGAAGACCTTTTTAATCGCTTTTCAAAATCGAGTACTTCTACACAAGGTAATGGTTTAGGATTAGCGATCGTTAAAAAAATAGCAGACCACAATACATGGACCATAAGTTATTCTTTCTTAAAAAATGAACACTCGTTTACTGTGACTTTCTAAAAATTCAATATTTCTTCTAAATCATGTTGCACCTTTGGTAATAAATAAATTATTCACTAAAAAAATAAATCATGAAAATCTTAAAATTATCAGTAGTTGCTATGCTCTTTGCTGCCTTTTCTGCTTGTGGACAAAAATCTACCGTTCCTAACAATGTTAACGCGGCCTTTATGAAAAAATTTCCAAACGCTAAAAAAGTAAGCTGGGACAAAGAAAATGACACAGAATGGGAAGCAGAATTTAAAATGAATGGCCAAGAGTATTCGGCCAATTTCTCTTCAGCCGGAATTTGGATGGAAACAGAGCACGAAATAAAAAAAGCAGATATTCCAGCAGCCGTTAAAAAAACATTAGATACTGAATTTGCTGGATATTGAAGAAGCCGAACTGTCTGAAACTGCACAAGGAACCGTATACGAATTCTCTTTGGAGAAAAATGATACCGATATGGAAGTGGCTATTTCTCCAGAAGGAAAGGTGATTAAAAAAGAAATGAAGACCGAAAATGATGCCGAAGATAACGATTAATACAAATTAAATAACAAGAGGCTGTCTTAAAAGTGTTTTGATTGTCATTTTGAGCGTAGTCGAAAA
>CAXBHA010000484.1:0-2943 GCA_963974955.1 uncultured Yeosuana sp.
GAAACGCAGGACACACAGCCAGCAGGTAACAATGTATATAAAAAATAGGCGAAACAGTAATAAATTCAAGGCTTTTGGCTCGTACCAAACTTTGTGCTTAACCGAAAGTTTAGTGCTTCAAAATCGCCTACTTTTCATATACTAACCGTTGTCGGTCATTACACCATATTCATAAACTGAAATTAACATAGAAGTAAATGTTAAAATATTGAAGATTGATTATAGGTCTGCTATAATTTTTTTTCGAAATTAAGAGAACAAAATATTCAACAATGATAAAATTAATAGGTATACCTTTTGACGCAAATTCTTCTTTTCTTAAAGGTCCTTCTTTTGCACCACAGCGAATTAGATTGATGGATAGAGAAGGCTCTGCAAATTCTTTTTCAGAAACAGGCTTAAAAGTAAAAGACAACGTAAATTATATAGATTGCGGTGATATGCATTTTGAGAATACAAATGCAAAAACAGCTTTTGATAACATTGAAAGTAAAATAAAGGATTTAATAAGTGATAAAAGTAAAGTCATTTCCTTTGGGGGAGACCACTCCATAAGCTACCCTGTTATTAGTGCTTTTACAGAGAAAAATGCTAATTTGAATATCTTACATTTAGATGCCCATGCAGACTTGTATGATTCGTTTGATAATAATCCATTCTCCCATGCCTCACCCTTTGCAAGATTAATGGAGCTTAATAAAATCAATTCGTTAACACAAGTTGGTATTAGAACGCTTAATACGCATCAAAGAGAACAAGCCATCAAATTTGGCGTTAATATGATAGAAATGAAAGATTTTGATTTTAATTTTATTCAAAATTTGCCTTCGCCTCTTTATGTTTCTATTGATTTAGATGTTTTAGACCCTGCATTTGCACCAGGAATTTCACATCATGAGCCAGGAGGAATGACCAGTAGACAGCTAATCAAAATTATTCAAAATATACCTGGCGAAATTATTGGGGCAGATATTGTAGAGTATAATCCCATAAGAGATTTACATAATATGACGGCAATGGTAGCCTATAAAATATTTAAAGAATTAGTTGCAAAAATGATTGTTTAGTATAAGGTGTTATTAAGTAAAAGTATAAAATACTGTCTAATCTTTTTATCATTGAAAAGCAATATCCAAGATTAAAAACGAAAAAACATATAAAAATAAAAAATGAATATCAAACCATTTAAACTCGAAAGGTATTATACCCTATACGAGCATTCTGCCAAATATTCAATTTGCAATTCTGATTGTGAGGCAATGACCATTAAAGATTTACTTGCTTTGGAAGAAGGTGCAGAAGATGCTTTTCAAAATACTTGGCTGGGTTATACGCATACAAAAGGAGACTTAAAATTGCGAGAAGCCATTTGTTCTATCTACGACAATCTAAGTACTGATGATATAACGGTTTGTACAGGTGCGCAAGAACCGATTTTCCTTATTTCCCATGCTATACTGCAGCCCGATGATGAGGTTATTGTTCAGACTCCCTGCTATCAATCTCTGGAATCTGTTCCTGAGAGCATTGGCTGTAAGGTGTTGCGTTGGAATGTTCGGTATCAAGATAATAGACCGACTTTTGATTTGGATGAATTAAAGAACTTGGTTAGCAATAAGACCAAAGCCATTTATTTGAATGCGCCACACAATCCTACAGGTTATCTTTTTACAAAAGAAGAACAACAAGCTATCATAGATTTAGCAAGAACTAATAATATTATCATATTATGTGATGAGGTCTATAGAGAGTTAGAGTACAGTCCTGAATTTGCGATACCTGCTTTTGCAGATGCTTATGAAAACGGAATTTCTATAGATGTAATGTCAAAATCTTATGGCTTGCCAGGGTTGAGAATCGGTTGGTTAGCTACACGGAATAAAGCAATCTTAGAAAAATTCGCTTTACTTAAGGAATATACTACAATTTGTAACTCAGCACCAAGTGAATTTTTGGCAGGAGTCGGCTTAAGAAATAGGAAAACTATTTTAAACAGAAACCTCCAGATTATCCAAAATAATTTAAACCGTTTCGACATTTTCTTTAACAAACACGCCGATTTGTTTTCATGGTGGAAACCCAACGCTGGACCGATTACTTTAGTGAAAATGCACTTTGACCATGATGATTTAGCTTTCGCAGACCAAGCCTTGAAAAAGCAAAGTGTAATGATATTGCCCGGAGGAGTTTATAATTACCCAGGTTATTTTAGAATCGGTTTAGGACGGAAGACAATACAAGAAGGATTGGAACAATTCGAAACTTTTGTATTAGAAAATTTAGTCGCTAAATGATACATGTAACCTTCGAACAAATAAACGATTTACTAAAAGTAGAGGATTTATTTGAACCTATAAAGCAAGCATTTATTGATTATAATTCATCAGCTCTAATTGGAGTTCCAGTAAGTTTACTTCACTTTCCGAATAATGCTGATACCCATATAAAAACAGCTGCTATAAAAGGTTACGACTTCTTTTCTATAAAGGTAGTTTCTATGTTTCCAGATAATGTAAAGTTAAATTTATCCCCTTATAGTGGTGCTATTTTTCTTTTTGATGGTAAAACAGGGATCAAGGTTATTCCTTGTTATTATAAAAAGGATTCCTGCAGCCATTTTAAATGATAAAGGAATTATTACAGATTTAAGGACTGCAGCAGCAGGAGCCATTATTACTGATTTTATAGCCTCTAAGTCTTCAACATCAGTAACTGTAATTGGAACTGGTATTCAAGCGTACCATCAAGTATTTGCTTTAGGGAAACTAAGACAAATTAATAAACTTAGCATTTATGGACGAAACAAAGCAAATTCGCTTTTGTTAAAAGAAAAATTGGCTGTTTCTTTTCCTAATATGAAAATAAATTTGGTTGATAGCCTAGAAAAAACAGTTAAAGAATCTGAAATTATTATTACTACTACGTCAAGCAAATCACCACTTT
>CAXBHA010000485.1:0-2941 GCA_963974955.1 uncultured Yeosuana sp.
TTTTATCAGGTATTGCAATTACGGCAGCTTCTTTGATTTTGGAATGAGACATTAGCGCTAGTTCCAGCGCTACACTAGAAATCCATTCTCCACCACTTTTAATTAAATCTTTGGTACGGTCTGTTATTTCCATATAGCCATCAGCATCTATAGTACTTACATCTCCAGTTCTAAACCAACCGTCTTTAGTAAAGCTATCGCGGCTATTAGTCTTGAAATAAGACTTGATTACCCAGGCTCCTTTTACTTGCAGTTCTCCCATAGTTTTACCATCTCTAGGAGCTACTTCGCCGTCATCACCAATTATTCGCATTTCTATGCCTGGAAATTCAATGCCTTGTTTTGCCCGTATTTTTATTTGTTCTTTTTCGCTTAAGTTTTTATGCTTTTTCTGAAGTCTACTAGCTGTACCTAAAGGTGAAGTTTCTGTCATACCCCAGGCTTGCACTCCTTTAATACCAAAATCCTTTTCAAAATTTTCAATAAGACTGGCGGATAGAGCTGAACCGCCTACCAAATATTCCTCTAAGGCTAATTTGTTTTTAGGAGGGTTCTTTTTCATTTCTTCATAAACTCCTCTCCAAATAGAGGGTACCCCATTTGCTTTGTTAACTTTTTCACTTTCTAGAATTCTTATAATTGCATCTGGTCGTAAATGTAATGATGGCATTACCATATCTGATCCAGATAATAAGCACATATAGGGGAAACCCCAAGCCATAACATGAAATTGAGGTACTACTAATAATATAATATCATTATTGTTGTAATTACCTGCGTTAGGCGATAGTATAGTCATGGCATGTAAATAAGTTGATCTATGGGAATATAAAACTCCTTTAGGCATGCCTGTTGTACCACTTGTATAACACATACCACTGGCATCATTCTCATCTATTGCAGGCCAATCAATTGTTTCTAATTGCTCTCCTATTAAATCTTCATAGTGAATGGTGTTGGGGAGATTAGTGGTAAAGCCTTTAGGGGCATTTATGATAATATATTTTTCTACTGTCTCTAATTTTGGAGCTATTTTTTCTAATAAAGGGACTAATGTGGCGTCAATAAAAATCACTTTATCTTCAGAATGATTAATAATAAATTCTGTCTGCTGAGATGATAATCTGATATTGATGGTATGGCAAATTGCACCTATTCCTGGTATACCATAGTATAATTCAACATGTTGGTAGTGATTCCATGCAAAGGTGCCAACCATATCACCTTTAGTAATTCCTAATTTATTTTTTAGGGCATTAGCGAGTTGACAGCATCGTTTGTAAAGTTGGCCGTACGAATATTCATGTCTACTGCCATCTGGTAAATAAGAGATTAATTTTTTATCTGGAAAAGCACTGTTTGCATATTTTAATATGGTATTAGTGGTTAGTGGGTAATCCATTATTAATCCGGTCATAAAAGATATTTTAAGATAAATTCATTACGTAACTTTTAAATTTAATCATTTTAAAATAACATATCCATAAAATTTTAACACTAAATTGATTGATTTGCTATTGTGTTAGATGTGGTTTTTAATAGGTTAATCCATCTTTTATAAGGTTAAAAATTAATTTTATTAGGTAATCCTAAATCTACTTTTATAGCTATTCTTGTTCAGGAATAGATTTTTAAAAAAACAAGGTGAAAAAAATAATTATCATAGTAAGTTTAATAGTGTTGATTTTTATTGGATTGGCATATTGGTCTTTATCAAGTACTAATAAAACTTTTGACACCTGTGAGATTGTAGGATTTTCTGATGTCGAAAAAATAGATTTTAAAAAGTATGATTCTGTATTAGTTGCGGCAAGTACTTTATATGAAGCAAATGATATAAAAAATGTCATGCAGGGCGCACAATATAGAAAGGCATGGGCAACCCCGGTTAAAGTGCCAATTCTGTATTTAAATGATTTGGAAGGCAATGTAAAAATACTAGAAGAAGGTGGCGGTCAACAAACCCACTCTTTAAAGTTAAAGAGGGATGACGGCACATTAATGACTTTGAGAAGTGTATCGAAAGATCCTTCTCCTTTAATACCTGAAATAGCCGAGACCTTGGGAATAGAAAATATAGTTGTTGATGGTATTTCAGCTCAACATCCATACGCAGCTCTAGTAGTAGCGCAGTTGTCTAAAAAGGCTAAAATATTCAATACTCAACCAAAGTTGGTATTTGTTCCAAAACAGGCAGCGCTTGATAATTATAATGCAAAGTTTGGCAATCGTTTGTTTCAATTGGAATATGAAACAGAAGGTAATGCGAAGTGGTTAAATAAGGTTAATGTAGATTCTCTTTTGGACACAGATAACCTACAGGAGCTAAAAATTAAATACCCAAATAAAGTTGCCATAGATGAGAATTCATTAGTTAGAGCAAGACTGTTTGATTTGCTTATTGGTGATTGGGATCGCCATGCCAAACAGTGGGGCTGGGCAATTGAAAATATTGGAGATTCCATAAATGCTATTCCTTTGCCGTGCGATAGGGATAATGCATTCTTTAATTTAGAAGGTATTCTACCTACATTAATATCTAATCAAGCTTTTCTTCCCGAAGTACAATCTTTTGAAAAAGAGATAGATTTCTTACCAGGTTTAATATCTCCATTCGATGTTTATTTTATGAGGGATATTCCACAAACGGTATTTGAAAAAGAAGCTAGGCAATTACAAGTATTATTGACTGATCAAGCTATAAATGAATCTTTTGGTGTATGGTCTAATGATATTTTCGAATTGGATGGTAATGAAATAATAGTAAAGATTAAAAGTAGGAGAGGTAAGCTACTAGATTATGCTATTCTATTTAAAAAGGAACTAATTAAAGCAGAGGAATTAACGAAAGCATTGAAAGGTTCTGATGATTTAAAATTGACTAAATCACAAATGGCATGTTTTAATTGTGTCAACTAATAAAAGACAATTGAAAAATGGG
>CAXBHA010000486.1:0-2933 GCA_963974955.1 uncultured Yeosuana sp.
GTTTTACGTCATTGCGAGGAACGAAGCAATCTGCAAGTTATTACAATTCAAACAGATTACTTCACTTTGTTCGTAATGACGACTTATTTTGAATTTTCAAACAGCCTCTTTTTTTAAGTTATGCCCTTATCGGTTATTAAAACTTAAAAGTGACACCTCCATTAATGGTTGTTCCATTAAAACCAAATTGATTGACTTCCCAAGGATATTTAAAACGCCCTCCAAGATCTGTTACAACATCTCCTTTAGTATCAATTGCATCTGGATACACATCCAATAGATTACTGACAGAAAGATTTGCAGAAAATTTATCTGAAAACTCATAATTAAGAATTATATCTGTTATTACTTTCCCTGCAAATGTTTGATCCTTTGAAGGATCGCTTGCATGTTGCCAAGTAACTTCACCAAAATAAGTATTGTTCAAAATAAAATTCCATTTATCAATAGTATAATCAAAGCCTAAAAGAATTTTCGATTTTGGTCTTGCAGAAATAATTCTAGATTGCTCTTTTCGATTAAAAATATCATAGCCATTAGCAGCCAATAAAGGTGGGGTGCTGATTTTACCATCAATTTTAGTTTCATTAAAGTTAGCTGCCAAGGTTGCGTTTAGTTTACCATTTCCCAAATTAATGTTTCCGTAGTTAACAACAACATCTACTCCATTGGTAATAGTATTTACAGCGTTTGTAAAAAACTTAAGACTGGTAATGGAATTGGCCTCCAAAATATCCTCAACGGGATTTAATGGGTTTCCAGGAGCCCCATCTATATATCCAATTTCTCCTGTAAATAACACACGATTATCTACTTTTACATTGTAAAAATCCACTGAAACCGAAAGGTTGGAAATTGGCTTAAATGTAATGCCGGCTGAAATGTTTTTTGAGGTTTCAGCATTTAATTGTGGGACCCCTAAACTTCCTCTAATTACAGGATCTACATTATTAAAAGTACCCTGATTAGAAATAGTACCGCCCGAAACTAAGGTTTGAACATTGCTCAAATAAATTTGATGTAAAGAGGGCGCTCTAAATCCTGTGCTATACGATGCCCTAACAGCTCCTTTCCCTTGTCCTAATAAGTACCTTCCGTTAACTTTCCAAGACGTATTATCTCCAAAATCACTAAAATCTTCATATCTAACAGCGCCTCCAAGTAATAAGGCTTTTGTTAGTTCCCACTCTAAATCTCCATACACTCCATAATTATCTCTGGTAGCGTTAACTTCATTACTAGGTTGTAAGCCAGGAAACGATTGTGCTCCTCCGGCTCCTGTAGGATTATAATAAGATGCTGGTTCTCCTGCTTTGGCGACAAAGCGCTCTCCCTTAACTTCTCCACCAAACGACAAACTTACGTGACCAAAATCTCTAGAAAAATCTAAATTTGCCAAAGTATTACTGAACGTATAGCCTCCAACATCAAAGAAAGTAGGGCTATTGGCGCCTAAGTCTCTATTCAGTGAGTTGTTTACCGTATAATCCACTGCATTTCTGCCATAGGTACCACTTAAATCTACATTAAAACCAAGCATTTCCCATTTAGTCCCAACGGTCATATTATTATCTCTAATATCAGTTTCGAAGGTTGGTTGAAACCCTTGATATGTCGATCCTGCTTCGTGCAATAAATAAAATGGATCTGGAACCCAATAAGGGGTTCTGTATAATGCAAAACTTGTTCCTGTTCTATAAGTAAGTCCGCCAAAAGTGTAAAACTCACCATTTCCTCCTTTAAAAGGAATACCTGCATTAAAAAAAACATCAGTCTTTTTTAATTCTGGCTGACCAACAGTCATCCCTAAATCTGGATTAGCAGCTAACCAAGGTCCAAAAGTTGGATCATTTGCAGGAACTCCAAAAAGATTATCTTCACCGGGTGTGCCGGCTCTATTTGTTTTCTCTTGTTCATAATACCCAGCGGTAAAATTTAAATACCCTCCATTATCACCTACATTAATTGAAGTATTTAAATCCAATCCAAAATTAAAGCCGTCTCCTTCGGTAGTAACACCCGATTTTGCATTTACTGTGGTATATTCTACATCCTTCTTCAATACCATATTGATCACACCTGCAATGGCATCGGATCCGTATTGTGCCGAAGCACCGTCTCTTAACACTTCAATGCGATCAATAGCTGCTGCTGGTATACTTTTTAAATCTACACCAACTTCGCCTTTACCAGGCGTGTCATTAATATACACCAAAGCACTTTGGTTTTTACGTTTACCATTAACCAATACTAAGGTTCTACTCGGGCCTAGGCCCCTTAAATCCGCAGGATCAAAATGCGCTGTTGCGTCTGAAATCGTTTGGTTAGTAGAATTAAATGACGGTACTGTATAAGTCAACATTTTATCAACTGTTGGCTGTCCAGTATTTCGTAGTTCAGAAGCACTAATAATGTCGATGGGCACTGGAGAATCTAATATTGTTCTTGGTTTGGCTCTATTACCTACCAAAACAACTTCGTCTAAAGCCACGCCTTCCTGCAAAGCTAAAGCAATAGGTTTCGATGACGTCACTACAACCTCTAATGAGTTATATCCAACAGACGAAATAATCAATGTTTTTGGAAACCCATCTACCTTTAAGGTGAAGTTTCCATCAAAATCTGAGGTCGTTCCTGTTGTAGTTCCTTTAATAATAATATTTGCTCCTCCTAAGGGCAAATTGGTTCCTCCATCTGTTACGGTTCCAGTTACCTGCTGTGAAAAAGCGGTAAATGGAATAAACACTAACAAATACATGAGTAATTTGAAAGATAATTGTTTGTTCATAATTTATTTATTGAATTAGTTGAGTTAAATGTTATAAATATTTTACGAATTATCATAAAATATTTTACTAAAAATTTCAAATTCTATAGAATTAATGGCATTTTATTTGAATGTCCGTAATGTGTCATAAGTCTTAAAACATAAT
>CAXBHA010000487.1:0-2929 GCA_963974955.1 uncultured Yeosuana sp.
AGCTTATGATTCATTTCGAGAAAAAGAGGTAAAAGTATTAGCGGTCATCGCTAATAAAGTACAAGAAAAGAACATACCAATTATTATTGAAGGCGTTGAGAAAAATTTACCAAAAGGTGTTATTGTTAATGCGATTCCTTTAATACCATCTTTAAAAAATCCAACCGTAAAGGAAATTGCACTGGCAATAGACGCTAAAATTATCTTTGGTACTGAATTTATCAACAATCAAACCAGTAGTTTTAAGGTAGGTGCCATGCAATTACGTAATTATTTAACGCAGTTAGAACAAGATTGTTTAATTATTACACCGGGTGACAGAGCAGATATTATTTTGGGCGCATTACAAGCAAATATTTCCAGTAATTACCCGACGGTTTCAGGAATTGTTTTAACTGGTGGGCTTTTACCAGAAGAGCCGATTGTTAAATTGATAGAAGGGTTACAACAAATTGTCCCTATTTTATCAGTTGCCAAAGGAACCTTTGAAGTAGCTAATAAAATTGGTTCAGTACGATCGCACATGTATGCCGGCAATAAAGAAAAAATTATAATTTCATTAAATACTTTTGAAAAATATTGTACCATAGAAAGGTTAACCGATAAGTTAATTACTTTTAAGAATGATGGAATTACTCCAAGAATGTTTCAGTATAATTTACTGAAACGGGCAAAAAAAACAAAAAAACATATTGTGCTTCCAGAAGGGAATGACGATAGAATTATTATTGCTGCAGCACGTTTGATTTTTATGGATATTGTTGATTTGACCATACTTGGGAACAAAGACCAAATACTTGAGGCAGTCAATAGATTAGGTTTGAAATTAGATTTAAACGATGTGACTATTATTAATCCATTGGAATCTGAATATTCTAAGGATTTTGCGAACACACTTTATGAATTACGTAAAGATAAAGGGCTTACTATTGATATTGCTGAGGATTTGATGAATGATGTCTCTTATTTTGGAACGATGATGGTTTATAAAGGCTTAGCCGACGGAATGGTTTCTGGGGCTGCTCATACCACACAACACACTATAAAACCTGCCTTACAATTTGTAAAAATGAAACCGTCGGTGTCTGTTGTGTCATCAGTGTTTTTTATGTGTTTAGAAGATAGAGTATCGGTCTTTGGCGATTGTGCCATTAACCCAAATCCAAACGCTGAACAGTTAGCAGAAATAGCCATTTCGTCGGCAGAATCTAGCATCGCTTTTGGTATTGAACCACGAATAGCGATGCTGTCCTATTCATCTGGCGCTTCTGGAAAAGGAGAAGAAGTTGATAAGGTTAGAAAAGCAACTGAAATTGTTAAACAAAAGAGACCCGAATTAAAAATTGAGGGCCCTATTCAATATGACGCAGCTGTTGATTTGGAAGTTGGAAAAAGCAAAATGCCAAACTCCGAAGTAGCAGGACAAGCAACAGTTTTAATTTTTCCAGATTTAAACACGGGAAATAATACTTATAAAGCCGTTCAACGTGAAACGGGTGCCTTAGCCATTGGTCCAATGTTACAAGGATTAAATAAACCCGTAAACGATTTAAGCAGAGGTTGTACGGTCGATGATATTTTTAACACGGTTATTATTACCGCAATACAGGCACAAGGAATTTAAAATGAATATATTAGTTATTAACTCGGGGAGCTCATCCATAAAGTATCAATTAATACAAATGCCCGAAGAAACCGTTGCTGCCAGTGGTTTGGTTGAGCGTATTGGTCTAGAAGGCGCATTAATTAGTTATAAATCCGGGGATTTTAAAATGACCAAAGAAGAGGATGTTCCTGATCATGAAACAGGACTGTTAAAAGTCACCGCTTTTTTATTGGATAAGGAATTTGGTGTTATTGATGATAAAGATAGTATTCATGTAGTTGGTCATAGAGTCGTGCACGGCGGAAAATCTTTTTCTAAGACAGTAGCAGTGACTCCAGAAGTTAAAGAAAAAATAAAAAGCCTAATTCCATTAGCGCCTTTGCATAATCCACCTAATTTAAAAGGAATCGAAGTAGCAGAAAAGGTGTTTCCAAATGCTAAACAAGTGGCAGTTTTTGATACGGCGTTCTTTCAAACTATGCCTCAAAAAGCCTATCAATACGCTATTCCGAAGAAATTTTTAGAAGACTATGATATAAGAACTTATGGATTTCATGGAACCAGCCATAAATTTGTAACAAAAAAATCTATTGAGTATCTAAAGGAAAATAATTCAGGATACTCTAACCTAATAACCATCCATTTAGGAAACGGTTGCAGTATTTCAGCAGTAAAAGACGGTAAAGCCATTGATCATTCTTTAGGCTTTGGGCCCGCAAATGGATTGATTATGGGAACCCGTGCAGGAGATATTGACCAATCTGTGATTTTCTATTTAATGGATAAATTAGGGTATTCTGCTCAAGCAGTAAAGGATGTTTTATTAAAAGAGAGTGGTATGCTTGGACTTACCGGTTATAGCGACATGCGAGATATAGAAGCAAAATCTGCTGAAGGAGACAAAAATTGCCGATTGGCTTTATATATGAATGGTTATAGAATAAAAAAATACATAGGATCTTATATTGCTGCAATGAATGGCCTTGACGCTATTGTTTTTACTGCAGGTATTGGAGAGAATAGTAGTGTTATTAGAAAAATTGTTTGTGAAGACATGGAATTCTTGGGACTGTATTTGGATCACAGAAAAAATGACGTACGAGGAAATACGATAAGAGCCATTAATGTTCCGGGGTCTTTAGTGAAAATTTTGATAGCCCCCACTAATGAAGAATTGGAAATAGCAAAACAATCTTATGAGCTGATAAACTAAAAGAGTTTAATGCACAATATTTATTTTTTTGAATGCCCGTCATTTGTCATAAGTTTGAAAACATAATGATTTTGTCATTCCGACAAAGGAGGAACCGCATTGATTTTCAA
>CAXBHA010000488.1:0-2927 GCA_963974955.1 uncultured Yeosuana sp.
GGCCCGGTTTTACAATCATAAGCCACACACGCTAAACCTTGTGATAAGGCCTCTAATAAAACCATAGGCAGACCTTCAAATCTAGATGGTAGAATAAATATTTCAGATTTTTGCATTAATATATTGACATCTTTTCTAAATCCTGTAAATTGTACCTGGTCTATTATGTTGTACTTAAAAGTTAATTTTTTTAAATGCTCAAAACCTTTACTGCCCCCACCAACAATTTGTAAAGTCCAATCATTGTGATTCTTTAATATAGGCGCAATCAATTTCAGCAGATTGTCAAATCCCTTGTGATGATATCTATCAAGACTTCCCACTGCTAGAATTATTTTCTCCCGCCTCAAATCAAGATCAGTCTGTATTTTGAAAGTACAGGGGTTTGGCATTACAACGACATTAATTTTCTTTTTTTTGTAATAAGGAATATCGAAGTTTGTTAATACAGTTAAAAAATTAGCTTGGGGATATAGAAATGTTCTTGTAATATGGGTTAGGAATTTTGGATCTTGGACTCTTAAAAAACTATTGTGTTCCGAGGCAATTATTTTTATTCTGTATAATTTAGCTACTAAAATTGAAATTAGATTTATGTGCGTGAGAAAAGAAATTATTACATCAGGTCTATTGTTCTTATGATAGTAATATGATGTCAAATTTTTTAAACTTCGGATTTTATGGTTCGTGATTTTACCGTGATGAAGCTTAACTCTATTAATTTTAGAGTCTAATATAAAGGCATCACCTTCATTAAATGTTATGATTTTAACGTCATAACCTTTTTCAACAAAATGGTTGGCAAGTAGAGTCAAAACCCTCTCTGCTCCTCCGCCAGAAAGAGATACCGAGATAAAATCAATCTCAATATGTCCATATTGATATTAAAATCAAATAATATGCAGTAAAATAATTGTGATTAGTTAATAAAAATAAAACCAACCCCACACTCATCATTAAAAGGTGTGGTTTAATAGAAAATAGAAGTGTGCTTTTAAAAAGAATGTATAAATAAAAACCTAGAAAAATGAACAATACAAATATTCCGGCTTCTCCTAGAACTAATAGAAATGTATTGTGGGGGCCAACTCTATTAAGTCCATTAGTTTGAAAGGAGCCGTACCCATTCCCAAACAATGGCTTGTCATAGACGTATTTGTAAAATGTAGCCCAAGTTTCAGTTCTAGAGCCTTCGTTAAGTTCCCTGGTAGACACCTTTTCATTGGTCACCAATGCCTTTAATTGGTTTAGACGTACACTATTTAGTTGCAGTGCCTCGGAAAAGGAAATTAGAAGAATAACAACTGCTATTCCGATAAACATGACCTTCAGATTTTTTAAGCTTAATTTTAAAGACATAATGTTGAGAAGCACCCATAGTATTATAAAGGTTCTAGAAAACGTCATAAATCCTGCCAATGAAAACAAAAACTGTCCAAATAATCTTAAATTACCTTTATTTAAACCATAAGTTAATCCATAACCACTGATACAAATGAATCCAGCGGCATTCGGGTCTAAATATAGGCCACTATATCTCCCGAAATTATCAGCAAAAAATATAGCATTAACAATAATGCTACTTGCTCCAATAAGAAGAAATACAAATAGTTCCGTTTTAGTTGTGTTTCTTACCAGTTCTCCTCCAAAAACAATTAGGGTTAAAAATTTTATAAGATCATTCACATAAAATTTTTCATCTCCGTGATAGAATTGAATTCCAGAAACTAAGTAATAGCTTAAGCCAATTAATAGAAAGATTTTTGATACTAACAATCTTTTTGCAAGCACGCCATACACAATTGGCAAACCAAAAACTAAGAGGCTAAATAAACCTCCTATGGTATCTCCGAATGCATATAGTCCAAAAGTAGGCGTGTTAAGGAGAATTAACCCTAAACATATTATTTTGAGAATTTCAACCATAGTTTGTTAAATAATCTATTTGGAGCATAAACGAGGAATATAACAAAACAAATGACTTTTTTTAGGCCTACTAAATTTAAATCACGGTCTTGATGGTAAAAGCACGCTTTGATATAATTAAATGCCAATAATCTAAAATATTTATTTAAAATTATGTCATAAATATTAGTTTCATATAGTTGATAGTAGCTTGTATAATAATCAATTTTTGCAATTTTAAGGGGTGATTTTTTTTGATGAATTAAACCGTCTTCGGTATGCCAATACTTACGGTGAATTAAATTTATACATAAAAAATCATAATTCTTATTAATTCTAAACCAAGTAGCACTTTCACTTACAAAAGAATTGTCATTATGGCACATTTTATAATCTTTTAAGATCGACGTTCTCCAACTGTGCCATTTTTCACCTAAAACTGGCTGTTCTCTTTCAAGAATACGTTCGTTGAAATTAACTTGCCAAAAATTTTTGGGAAATGGTTCACCAACTAATTGATTGTTTTCATCTTTTACCAATGTCCAAATTGCTGCTATTTTTTCACTCACTATGGATATGTCAATTGATTGCCAGATTTTAAGTAAATCTTCGATTGTATTTGATTCAAAAGAATCGTCACTATCTGCAATAATTGTAATAGGTTTTTTACAAAATTGTAATCCATAGTTTATTGCATATGGCTTGCCTTTGTTTTCTGGTAATTGATAATATTCAATTTGGAATTGAGAATTATCTTTTAGCCAGTGACTTACTAACTCCTCAGTATTATCTGTGCTGGCATCATCTATGATTATCCAGTCAAATTCCTTTATTGTTTGCGCTTTTAGAGATTGATATACTCTGTCTAAAGTGTGCGCACGATTAAAGGTAGGTGTAATTACACTAAACATAAAGTAGTCTATTTATTTTTTTGATGTAAAGATATATAATCATAGTGTTTACTAGGGAGACGAGGGAAGTAGCTAAAGCCAAACCATAAAGGCCAATTGTCCTTATTAGAA
>CAXBHA010000489.1:0-2923 GCA_963974955.1 uncultured Yeosuana sp.
TGAAAGGTTATTTCGGAAATCATTCCTCGTAATGACTAAGTTTACAGCAAAAAAAAACCACAACGTCATTGCGAACATGGTGAAGTAATCTGTTTTTCGTCATTTGCGAACTCAGTGAAGCAATCTATTAAACTATTGAGAGCCCAAACAATGAGATTACTTCGTCAATCGTTCCTCATTCCTCGTAATGACGAGTTACATTGAAAGGTTATTTCGGAAATCATTCCTCGTAATGACTAAGTTTACAGCAAAAAAAAACCACAACGTCATTGCGAACATGGTGAAGTAATCTGTTTTTCGTCATTTGCGAACTCAGTGAAGCAATCTATTAAACTATTGAGAGCCCAAACAATGAGATTACTTCGTCAATCGTTCCTCATTCCTCGTAATGACGAGTTACATTGAAAGGTTATTTCGGAAATCATTCCTCGTAATGACTAAGTTTACAGCAAAAAAACCCACAACGTCATTACGAACATGGTGAAGTAATCTTATTATTGATCATCAAAATGTTACAGATTGCTTCTTGCCTCGTAATTGACCTCGAAATATACTTTTTGGACAGCCTCTTATTTTGTAGGAAAATAAGTTCGTCCGTATTGAGCTTAGCGATTTTTGTAAATTTGCGGATTCTGGATTATTTTTATTTTTAACATGGAATTGAAGGTCAAGCAGCGAATTGCTTTAGGAGTATATTTCTTTTTATCAGGGCTTTGTTTTGCATCGTGGGCTTCACGAATACCCACAATCAAAACGTTTTTTAACTTAAACCACGCGGAGCTTGGTACAATACTTTTAGCAATGCCCATAAGCTCTCTTTTGGGGCTGCCTTTTTCGGGATGGTTGGTATCTAAGTATAACAGCAGACAACCACTCATAATCTCTTTTATTTTATTTATTGTTTGTTTAGTCGGCATAGGTTATGCACAAACAACACTATTTTTAGTGCTTGCAATAGGCCTGTTTTCTTTTTTTATGCGCATTTTCAATATATCAATGAATACGCAGTCACTTATTTTACAAAAGAAATTTGATAAACGTATTGTTGGTTCTTTTCACGGTTTTTGGAGCACTGGTGGCTTATTTGGTGTTTTGCTTTCTACTATTATGGTAAAATTCAATATTGGAATTGCAGCACATTTGCTCAGTGTCTCAATAGTTGCATTACTGGTTGCTATTATAGCATATCCATTTACAATTAACAACGATAAATCCCCAATGGGAAATAAAATAATATTCGGAAAACCAGATGCCTTCATATTATATTTAGGGATATTAATATTTTTAGCGGCCATTTGCGAAGGTGGCATGTTCGATTGGAGTGGAGTCTATTTTAAAGAAGTAATTAAAGAAGATGTGTTCACTTATGGGTATTTATCTTTTATGGCTTGTATGGCTATTTCCAGATTTATCTCCGATGGGATTATTCAAAAAATAGGAATGCAAAAAACTTATGTTTTTAGTGCCCTGATAATTACAACCGGATTTTTGATAGCGATCTTATTTCCGTTTTTTTGGCCGGCATTAGTTGGTTTTTGCTTAGTAGGGTTCGGTACTGCCGCTATTTTCCCAATGACTTTTGCACTGGCAGGAACTTCAAACAAATATTCTCCTGGAATAGCCATATCAATAATTTCCACCTATGGTATTTTAGGAATGTTTATTGGCCCGCCATTAATTGGTTACCTGTCGCACGCTTTTGGTTTGCAAAATGCCTTTTTTATTTTTGTAGTGATTGGGTTATTGCTAATTCCAATTTCAAAAATGTTTTTTCGTTATCAATCGAAAGTGAAATAATAATTAATTTTCAATTACTTCAACCTCAAATATCTTATCCCAGCGTTTGCCGGTAACAAAAATAGTATTGGATATAGGGTTGTAGGCAATACCATTCAAAACATCAAGACCTCGATGTTGTGTAACTAATTTTTTAAGTGGTGAAAAATCGATTACGGCTATCACAGCGCCATTATGTGGGTTTATAATAGCTACACCATCTTTTTGATAGATATTTGCATATATTTCTCCATTAATCCATTCCATTTCATTTATTCTTCCAATGGGACCTTTATTGGTAAATACTTGAATATGGTCTCTTTCAACCAAAGTTTCAGGATTTAACTTCCAAATATTATCGGTTCCATCACTTTTGTATATAGTATGGCCATCATTACATAATCCCCATCCTTCTTTGCTCTTGCCATATTTAAAACTGTTTATTTTTTTAAACGTATTTAAATCATACACAAAACCAATTCCTTTTTGCCAGGTTAATTGGTATATTTTATTATTTAAAATAGTTAAGCCTTCTGCAAAATACTCATCGGCTAGATTGATGTTTTTTATAATAGCACCCGTTTTATAATCTATCTTTCTCAGTTTGGATTCTTTATACTGACCAGTGCTTTCGTATAAGGTATCATTAAAAAATTCGAACCCTTGTGTATATGATGTGATATCATGTGGATATTCATTAATTATTTTATACGAATATATTTTTGGGGTTTCTTGGTTTAATATGGTAATGCTATTCACTACAGATTGATGTTCATTATTAAAATACACCTGTGCTTCAATGGATTGAACACCAAGTTTCACATTTTCTAAGAAGAATGCCGTTTCAATTTTTTTACCATCAATTGAATATAAAATGGAGTCTATAACATGATTTTTAGGATTTTCCAGCGAAAGCCTTAAGGTGTCATTATTGGAAAGGACATTGTTAATGGCATTGGTTTTTATTTTGAAATCGCTTTTTTTAGTTCCAGACTTTGGGCCACAAGACAATAATAAAACAGTTAAAAATGTGATAGAGAGTTGTTTAAATGAAATCATTTTTAAATTTAATTTTAAGCAAGATATTTATTTAAAATCATTGTTGTCCGATAAAAAAGAAGCCAAAAAGATGGCTTCTTTAAATGAA
>CAXBHA010000490.1:0-2922 GCA_963974955.1 uncultured Yeosuana sp.
ATAATCCAGCCCAAAAGCAAGCATAGACTGCTTTCCTTTTATTTTAATTACTCGGCTTTTCTAATAGGTAGGTGATAAATATCGCATTTGCGCAATTCAGTATGTACTGCCAAATTTTTAGAATTGATATGAAAATTTTCCAGAGGGAAATTCAATTCATCTTCGACATTTACTAGAACAGTAGTGTCTCTATTTTAATGATACAATAAGGTAATCAATTCTAATGAATAAGCATGCTATAAAACTCTTTTACTTATTCCTGTTCATTTTAACGTATTTGTAATCGCAATATATCGACTAAGCTGTTTTCTTCATCACGGAGACCTAGAGTACAACTACGTTTTTCAATGGTATAGGCATTTAGGTCTATAGGATGCAAATTTGGTTCCGATAGCGTTGAAATTGAAAAGTAGAATAGATAGTAATAAACAGACATGTACTGCGTTCTATCTAGACTAAAAACCAGATTATGAGACAGATAAAACTACTTTTTTTATTACTGATGATGTTTCCGTTACTATCCTTTTCTCAGGTAGAGATGAAATGGAACAAAGAGGTACCTACTAAAATCTTATGGCAAGAAGTTACTTCACTGGGCAACCTTATCGTTAGTTCAAGAGAAGAATTGATTGGTATAGATACCGAAACAGGAGAAATTAGTTGGGGAAAAAGGGCCTTTGGTAATCTCGAGAGAGCGGCTTTCGAAGAACTTCCCAATAGCCCGTTTTTTTCGGTAACCACAGACCATAGCTTACATCTCATCGATCAGTTTAGCGGCAACGAAGTCTTTAATTCTAAAAATGCCGGACTTCAAAAGGTTGCGAGCTATCATTTATTGTATAACTCAGATGCGATTCTTGTTTCCGGAACGGATTACAATGAAGAACCGTTGATGGTTTCCGTAAAAATGTCAGATGCTAGTTTATCATGGTCCATGAATGAAAAATTTGGCCGTATCGTTACTGCCAATGAACTGGATAATCAAGAACTTCTTATCGTAACCTTGTTCAACAACTACAAGCTCAATACAGATACCGGAGATGTAATTTGGAAGAAAACGAACTCCAGGGAAGCGGAGCAAATAGACAAAATGGGGAAATTTGGCGCCTTATTGAAGCAGGCCGCGGAGCATGTTTCCCAAGATATGGATATACAACTACACTATTACCAGCCCGAAGGCAGTGATGTCTTCTATTTGGGGTCACAACAAGAGCGACAAGGCGGCATGACTACATCTTCCGGTACTACCTCCATCAACTATACCAATCACTATAACGCGTATAATATCAATGATGGTAGTTTGGTATGGAATGAAGAATTAGAGGTAAATGGGGCGCTTAGCCAGGTTAGTTTTTTAGATAACGGAATGCTTGTATTGCCCGATGATGGCAATAGAACAAAAATAAACCTGTTCGACTATAAGACCCGTGAAGGGCTTTGGGGGAAAAAGGGCCGTGGTATTGCCATCAAAGGCGGAGTGTATGATTATTTAGAATCCGGTGATGGTATTTTGCTGGTATCGAGGACTGCTAATAAAGATTTTCTTAACTATTTAGACCCAGTAGCTGGGGCCATTACCTTTGAAAAACCCGTCAAAGTAGATGGTACGGTGGTTGGTATTGTGCCACTGGCAAATGCAATCCTATATATTACGACCGAATCGATGAACATTTTGGACCATCATACAGGTACACTCAAGTGGAACAAAAGTATTCAAACCAGTCCTAGACTTACCGCTGAGCATCAAGATAAAATCTATGCTTTTGATTACAGTTCCGGACTTTTAAAAGTTGTGGATAAGTCAAATGGTCAAGTCAGTGATTTTTCACAAGTAGCACTTCGCTTTGAGGGGAAGGAATCCCCATCGAATCTAGAAATTTTGGAGGATGGTATTTTTATACACTCTGATCAGAATGTTGCCAAATTTAATTTTGATGGATCTCTGGTCTATCAGGAATATTATGCCGCACCCAAGGAAGCGGGCTGGAAACGTGCCTTGCTATATGCCTCATCGGTAAGGGCCGCGTATATTGGTGCCGCCTCATACTATGTTTCAGGGGCCATGGCCGCAGCCGAAAATGACGTACGTCAAAAAGACGAAGCAGCAGGAGAACTGGTATCTCAAATAGGAAACGCCTATGGGGATTTAGGCAATGCCGCCTCAAGTTATGCCGGTGCTGCCTTTAGAAAGGCGAATGCCCGACTCAAAGCCACTAAACAAGGTAGGGATTTTATGTTCATTATGTCCAAACAAGAAAAAGACATCGTCTTGTTAAAAGTGAGCAAAACTACGGGTAAAGTAGCGGGTGAAATTAATCTTGGTAAGGACCGTGAGCCCTTATATGCGGTTGACGATATTACCGGACAAGTGTATTATCAAACAGGAGACGCTGCACTTACCTCTTATATGGCGCGTTAACAGATCACCGTGAGAAAAGCTATTGCATATGGCTTTCTTTAGGCAAGCTTGGTGTGTAACACAAAAAAGATTGTAACTATTTTAAAAACGTATAACGTATTGCTATTTTGATTTACGGCATAAAATTAAGAGGTCTAGCAGACCTCTTAATTTTGAGCCAGTTGGTGCGGTGGTGAAATTGGCGCCTCACTTTCTTTTCTATCGCTGCATCTCACCGAAAAAAGTAATTGCCCACCGCGTAATCACTTTTTATCGCACCTCAAAAGGTAATGACATCGAAGAATGAAATGAGGCCTATGCCACATCTTATTTAGAGATGCATGAATACCTTTAAAAAACAAAAGACAAGCTATTTATAAACGGGTATTATACGACCTTAGCCCGAGAGCTATCGAGAGGAGGGGAGTAATCCCCAATTTTAGTATAAGTGCATGAATTCTTTACTATACAATTACAGGCTATTAATTTGTGTAAAATGAGATGGATATAAAGGAATCTTTATT
>CAXBHA010000491.1:0-2922 GCA_963974955.1 uncultured Yeosuana sp.
AATATCTAGACCCGATGGCACAAAAGTGAAATTCGATTATTTAGGTGTTGACGCCTCATTTTTTAATATTTTCTCCTTTCCATTATTGAAAGGGAACGCTGACGATGTGCTTCAAACATCGAACGGTATGGTATTGTCAAGGGAAATGGCGCGAAAGTTGTTCGGTGCTCTTGACCCAATGGGTAAAACCGTATTATTGGATACCGAAAATAAATTTACGGTTACTGGCATTATGGAGGATTTTCCCGAAAATACCCATTTTGCAAAACAAGATGCCTTGGTAAACCTAGAGGCCTTTAAGGAAATATATAGTTTTGAGAATTTGATGGAGGAATACGGATGGTGTTCCTTGAGCACCTACTTTTTGGCAAGACCAAATTCAGATTTACCGGCAAAAGCACCCCAGATATTGGAGAAATTCAAGTCGGATTTTTGGTTGTATACAGAGGGTTGGGCAACTACCGTTGAATTCACCCCTTTAAAGGAACTTTATTTCAGTTCAAAAGAAGGAAGCGGAACAAAGAGCACCAGTAAAACACTGATTACCGTGCTTTCCGTAATCGTGCTACTAATCCTATTTCTGGCCGTAGGCAATTATATCAACCTTACCCTTTCACAATCCACTTTTCGGGGGAAAGAGGTGGCCATAAAAAAATTATTGGGAAGCTCCAAAAGGCAACTTGTAATTCAGTTTATCAGGGAATCAATAATTCTCTGCTTTACCGCCGTCTTGTTATCGCTACTTTTTGCCAAATTAGTGGAACCATATTTTGATACTTTATTAGGAACCCGATTAGATCTTAATGCCAGTCTTACCCCTATAAATCTGATCATATTTATTGGAGTTTTCGCTTTAATCGGTTTCTTATCGGGAATTGTTCCCGCCTTGAAGATATCTAGATTCAAACCTATTGAAGTTGTTAAGGGCAGTTTTAGAACAAAGGTGAAAAGTGTTTACGGCAAAGCATTTATTACCTTTCAGTACACAGTTTCAATAGCTTTATTGGCCTGTAGCTGGATTATCCTTAAACAGACCGAATTTTTACGTAATCAAGACCTTGGATTTCAAAAGGATAATTTAGTTCATGTAGAGTATCTGGCCTCGACCGATAAAAAATCGGCAATCAAAAATGCCCTGACCGGAATTCCTGGGGTAGAAGGTGTTTCCATAACTTGGCAAAGTCCATTGAGTGGTGGGAGCAACCAAACATTTGATAACAAAGGAAAGTCACTTAGTTTTCAGGAATTTGCTGTAGACACCTCTTTTTTTAAGATTTTTGATATTAAGATAAAAGCTACAAGTGCTGCCTATTCTACGGATGGAATTTATCTTAACGAAACAGCAATGGCGGATTTGGGCCTCGGGGACGATGCAGTTTCATTTAAAATGGGGGAGAATGAAATCCCAATTTTGGGGATTGTGAAAGATTTTAATTTTAAAGAACTGCGTAGCAGAATAGGCCCATTAATGATTCGCCAACAAACTCCGGATTTTCAGGCAAGCGATGTATTCTTGAAAATCAGTGGGAAAAATAAATTTGAAACGGCGGATAAGATTAAGGAAGTATACGCAGACTTGACTGAAAGTGCAGAATTCGATTTACTATTTGTTGATAGTACAATAGATCAATGGTATGAAAAGGATGAACGGACCGGGAAAATCATAGGCTACTTCACACTCCTATCGTTTATTATATCCGTGATGGGAATGTTGGGCATGTCAACATTTTATATGCAACAGCGCAAAAAGGAAATTGGCATCAGGAAGGTCAACGGCGCAACAATAGGGGAAATTCTTACTTTACTGAACAAAGATTTTATGAAATGGGTCATTTTGGCATTTTTGATTGGTCTCCCGATTACATGGTACACCATGGATAAATGGTTGGAAGGTTTCGCCTATAAAACCCAAATGAGCTGGTGGGTTTTCGCCTTGGCCGGCACGTTATCAGGTGCTATAGCTTTATTAACCTTAAGTTGGCAGAGTTTTAAAGCGGCCATCGCTAATCCTGTGGAAGCACTACGCGAGGAGTAAATTAAAAAATCGTTTTTTTGAACTTTTAATAACTGGTCTATGGCTTTTCAAAGGAGCTTTTATTATGCGATGGAATCTTTCGAGTAAATATTAGTATTAGTCCAATAATTACAAGTGGGATACTAAGGATTTGTCCCATATTTAAAGCCATCCCGTCTTCGAACCTTACTTGGTTCTCTTTAAAAAATTCGATTACAATCCTTGCTGAAAACACCAGTGTTAAAAGGACCCCTAATATCAAACCATTCATCTGCCCTTTTGTTTTATGGTAAATAAACATTAATATTCCAAAAATTAAAAGATATGAAAATGCTTCATACAGTTGTGTTGGATGTCTAGGTATCAAATCATCTCTTTGGAAAACAACGCCCCAATTGCCATTGGTGGGTTTTCCGTAGACTTCTGAGTTCATAAAATTTCCAAACCTAATGAAAGCACCTACAATTGGTCCAACAATGGCAATTCGGTCCAAAACCCATAAAAATTTGGTTTTATATTTTCTACAATAAATAACTATTGATAAGATTACTCCTATTGTTCCGCCGTGACTTGCTAGCCCTTGAAAACCGGTAAATTGATAGGAATCGGCAACTTTTCTAATTGGTAGTAAAATTTCCAACGGATTGTCTAAATAATATGAGGGCTCGTAAAAGAAACAATGCCCAAGCCTCGCCCCTAAAACTATTCCTACAATAACATAAATAAATAGCTTGTCTAAATTTTCAAGTGGAATATTTTCCTTTCTGTAAATTCGTTTTTCTACTTGCAATGCAACAAAAAGGCCTGATATGAAAAGTAAGCTATAATATCGTATTGGAAAAATACCTAATATGGAAAAAATTTCAGGGTCAAGATTCCAATATATAATTCCATCATCCATATGCTAG
>CAXBHA010000492.1:0-2911 GCA_963974955.1 uncultured Yeosuana sp.
TTCAATTAAAAGCAATTCCACCAATTTTACAAGGTAAAGATGTATTGGCTAGTGCGCAAACAGGAACGGGAAAAACAGCAGGGTTCACATTGCCGTTGCTACATATTTTATCTGAAAACCCGAAAGAAAAATTCAGACCCATTCGTGCATTGATATTAACACCAACACGCGAGTTAGCAGCACAAGTGTATGCGAATGTAAAAGAGTATGGTGAGTTTTTAGACATCCGTAGCGCTGTTATTTTTGGGGGTGTCAATCAAAACCCACAAGTTGCAACCATGCGTCAAGGAATTGATGTTTTAGTAGCTACTCCAGGGCGATTGTTGGATTTGATAAATCAGAATTATATTTCATTAAAACGTGTTGAGATTTTGGTTTTAGATGAAGCCGATAGAATGCTGGATATGGGGTTTTTACGTGATATAGAGCGTATTATTAAATTAATGCCGGAGAAAAGACAAAATTTGATGTTTTCGGCAACATTTTCAAAGGACATAAAAAAATTGGCACATGGTATTTTAAAGCATCCAGTACAGGTTGAAACAACTCCAGAAAACACAACCGTTGATGCCATTTCACAAAAAGTATATCGTGTAGCGAAAGGTTTGAAAACCGATTTGATTATTAAATTGATTTCTGATGGAAACTGGAAACAGGTACTTGTTTTTAACAGAACAAAACATGGAGCCAACAAGTTATGTGAAAAAATGTCAAAGGCTGGAATAAAAGCTGCTGCCATACACGGGAATAAAAGTCAAGGTGCACGCACAAAAGCCTTGGCAGGTTTTAAAAACGGGAACGTAAGTGTTTTAGTTGCTACCGATATTGCTGCTCGTGGACTGGATATCCCATTATTACCGCATGTCATTAATTTTGAATTGCCTAATATTTCGGAAGATTATGTGCATAGAATAGGAAGAACAGGAAGGGCAGGAGCGAGTGGTGAGGCCATTTCTTTGGTAAGTGCCGATGAAACAACATTTTTACGGGATATTGAAAAGTTGGTTGGAATGAAAATTCCGGTTGAAATTTTGGAAGGTTTTGAACCCGACCCAAACGCTTCAACCGAACCAGAAAAAAGACAGCAACGAGGCGGTGGCAACAGGTCTAGAAATAATAATTCAAATACTAATTCTCGCAAGAACGATAGCTCGAGACGATCAAAACGAAATACTGATAGGCGCCGAAACGATAGGAGAAATTAAAACCAGATGGAAACCCAACCCAACAATCCACTACATGGTATAAAACTAGAACAAATCGTTAACGATTTGGTGGCACATTATGGTTGGGAATTTATGGGATACAACATTAAAATTAAATGTTTTACTGACAATCCTTCGGTGAAATCCAGTTTAAAATTTTTAAGACGAACACCTTGGGCAAGAGCAAAGGTTGAGAATATGTATTTGGAAATGCTTAAAAAACGAAAATAAACTAAAACACTTTTTTTAAAAACAATGCAATACTTTCTTGATTCGCTCGAACCAGTTCTGCTCTTGCATTCTCAATATCTTGTGGCTTCTTATCTTGTGAAAGCTTAAATTTTCCTTCCCAATTGGTGCTGGTTATTTCAAACATTTTTATGTAAGCTAAAGCTCCTGCCATTCTGGGGTTATCTGGTTCTAAAACATATTTATGGTTGGGTTGCTCTAAAAATGATGTCATTACAATTAGCGATTTTTTTAATGCCTCACTACTTTCAATGGCTGTTACAGTGCCTTTTAAGTGAACTTTTATATAGTTCCAAGTGGGTAACTGTGCCGTTGTATAAATACTTGGAGAGATATAACACTGAGGCCCTGAAAAAATTATTGTAATCTGGTTGTCATCTTTTAATAATTCTGCTTGCGGATTATTTATATCAATATGCCCAATAAGTTTTCCGTCATCTTCACGATATATTAAAGGTAAGTGTGTAATAAATGGTTCACCGTTTTTTACCGAAATTATGGTGGCTAATGGATACGTTTTAATGACTTCGATCATATGTTTCCTGTCGTTGTCCTGATGGTGCTTTGGTGGATAATTCAAATTGAGATTTATTTTAAATTGATACTTGTTGATTTATAAATTTACAATATTTATCTTTATCAAATGCAAGAAAAACCCACCTCGTTTTCTATAAAAAATTGGTCTCAAGACGATCAACCTCGAGAGAAATTACTTTATAAGGGTAAAGCCGTATTAAGTGATGCAGAATTGGTTGCCATTTTAATAGGTTCGGGAAATAAAGAGGAAAGTGCCGTTGATTTAAGTAAACGCATTTTAGCCAGTGTTGATAATAATTTAAGTGAGTTGGGAAAGCTTTCAATAAAACAGTTAATGGTTTTTAAAGGCATTGGAGAAGCAAAGGCTATTAGTATTGCTGCCGCTTTGGAGCTGGGAAGACGACGCAGAGGAGAAGATGCTTTAGAGAAGAAAAAAATAGCCTCTAGTAGTTCTGTTTTTGAATTGATGCAACCTATTATTGGCGAATTGCAACATGAAGAATTTTGGATTATTTATTTGAATAATTCCAATAAGGTTATTCATAAAAATCAATTAAGCAAAGGAGGCATTACGGGAACTTTGGTAGATGTGAGACTTGTTTTAAAACAGGCTTTGGAAGTAGGTGCAACGGGATTGATACTTGCTCACAATCATCCATCGGGTACCTTAAAACCAAGCGAAGCCGATAAACAACTTACCAATAAATTAAAGCTAGCTTCAGAAAGTTTAGATATAAAAGTATTGGATCACCTAATTGTAACAGAAAAGGCATACTTTAGTTTTGCTGATGAAAACTTACTTTAAGAACTCATCTTGACTTTTTGTTTTTAACCGAAAATGAAATGGAATTTGTTCAGATAAGGCACTTTTTGCGGTATATGGCAGGGCTACACACAAGAAAAGTAACGAAATATGGACG
>CAXBHA010000493.1:0-2911 GCA_963974955.1 uncultured Yeosuana sp.
AAAATCACTCAAGGTTCTGCCTTGCATATTTACTACGGCCCTAATACAAGTTACGACCCTGAGACCTCTAAAGTAGATGGCGCAAAGCTACGTTATGTTATATACACGCCATTTGCAACTTCAGCATCTATTGGATTGCCCGAAACTCCGTCTGCACCAAATCACCCATGGATTATGAATCCTGTACGCACAGAGCTCATATTATGATTTCTCCACTAGAAAATAAAGAAGAGTAATAACAAAGCAATTTAATGCACCCTAATTTAATATGACTAAACGAATACTAAATTACCTTGGCTGGATTATTGTTGCAATTCTCTTGGGCTTTTTACATATGCGTATTGTACTTGGACCAGGCTCTACATCTGACAGTGGTGGAATTACATTTTTAAATAGTATTCATGATTTTGTGTTGTGGTATGTTGGTGCTATAATTGGCACTATCATTGCCTTTGTCTTTATTTTATTAGATATTTTATATCTAAATAAAAAACTACAAGACCACAGTAAAGCAACTCTAATTCGTTTGTCTGTAATTATCGGATTAGCCATAATAATTGGGGCAACACATTATTTCCTAGAGGAAATTGCAGATGTCATTTAAGTACATATACGCTTTGATAAGAATACAAATTCTATCTTAGCATTATGAATACAATTGATATTAGAACAGTAGATGTTGTTCAATATTTACAGCCTTTACGAGAAGGTGGTTCTATGCCTGCCATCGTTAAAGCAGATGATGATTTTTTATATGTACTGAAATTTAGAGGATCAGGACAAGGAAAAAAATCGCTCATCTCTGAATTTATTGGTGGAGAATTGGCACGTGCCATTGGTTTAAAAGTACCTGAATTGGTCTTTATGAATTTAGAAGATTCTTTTAGACAGACCGAACCTGATGAAGAAATTCAAGATTTATTGAAATTTAGTGTTGGGCTTAATCTGGGTTTACATTTTCTATCGGGTGCCATTACATTTGATCCCTTAATTTCTAAAGCTGATCCCATGACCGCTTCAAAGGTTGTGGTTTTAGATAGTTTAATAAGTAATATAGATCGTACTGCTAAAAATGCCAATCTCTTGTACTGGCATAATGAGCTATGGGTTATCGATAACGGAGCAAGCTTTTATTTTCATCATAATTGGGATACTTGGGAAAGTCACTTAACAAGAACGTTTCCATTTATAAAAGACCATGTACTATTGCAACAAGCAACTGCCCTACCCGATGCGGCTATTGAAATTCAAAAATTCATAACCCTTGAAAAAGTAACAGAAATTGTATCTAAAATTCCTGAAGATTGGTTGACAAGTGAATCTGATAGTTTGGGTGCCGATGCAAAAAGAGCAGCCTATATTCAATTTATAACCGCTAAGCTATCAATGATCGATGTATTAGTTAAAGAAGCTGAAGATGCAAGATAGACATACATTCAAATTTGCGATAGTAAGAATTGTACCCAAAGTAGAAAGAGAAGAATTCTTTAATGTAGGTGTGATTTTATTCTGTAAACGAACCAAATTTTTAGACATCAAATATCATATTGACAAAGCCAAACTAAATGCTTTTACTCCAGAAATAGAATACGAAATTTTGAATGAATATTTAAAAGCTTGGAAACTGATTTGCGAAGGAAATGCTGAAGGTGGACCTATAGGTAAATTAGATTTATCTGATCGTTTTGGATGGTTGACTGCTTGTAGAAGTACGGTTATACAAAGCTCAACAACACGATCAGGCATAAGTACCAATCCAGAAAAAGAACTAGAAGACATATTTAATAAGTATGTATTGTAAGGATACTTATAATTTTCTACTGATATAATTACGAATTTTAAACCAAACCTATTTGGCTGATTTTTTATTTAGATTTACAAAGTCTTAAAATAAAAAATAGAATAACTTTTATCAAAACATATTATATGCAATCAATTGAACTTCTAAAGATTATTCAAGGTATCCCTAAAGCAGAACTCCATTTGCATTTAGAGGGTAGTTTTGAACCAGAATTGATGTTTGAAATTGCTAAGAGAAACAAAATTACTTTACCCTATGATTCTATTGAATCTGTAAAACAGGCTTATAAGTTCAATAACCTACAAGAATTTTTGGACATTTATTATGCTGGTGCTCAAGTGTTATTACATGAGCAAGATTTCTTTGATTTAACCTGGGCATACTTAACAAAAGTTCATAGCCAGAATGTTGTGCATGTAGAAGTATTTTTTGATCCACAGACTCATACGGATAGAGGAGTATCATTTGATGTAGTCATTAAGGGAATTTATCGCGCTTTAGAAAAAGGAAAAAGTGAGTTAAATATTTCCTTTAAGCTTATTATGAGCTACTTAAGACACTTAAGCGAAGAGGCCGCCTTTGAGACCTTAGAAGCTTCACTACCATATAAAGATATTATAGATGGAGTAGGTTTAGATTCTTCAGAAATGGGAAATCCGCCAAGTAAATTTGAAAAAGTGTTTAAGGCATCTGCAGCACAAGGGTATAAATTAGTGGCTCACGCAGGAGAAGAAGGTCCGTCAGAATATATTTGGGAAGCATTAGATATTTTAAAAGTAGAACGCATAGATCACGGAAACCGCTGTTTAACAGATGAAGCTTTAGTTAAAAGATTGGTTGACGAGAAAATTGCTTTAACCCTGTGCCCTACAAGTAATGTCGCCTTAAAGGTGATACAGCACATGAACGAACATCCTGTAGCAAAAATGCTTGATAAAGGAATTATGGCAACCATACATTCTGACGATCCCGCTTATTTTGGAGGCTATATGAATGAAAACTATTATGAGACCGCTAAAGCTTTGAATTTAACTTTAGAGCAAATACAACAACTAGCCATTAATGGTTTTGAAGCAAGCTGGCTGAGTGAATCGTCTAAGAAAAAACATA
>CAXBHA010000494.1:0-2897 GCA_963974955.1 uncultured Yeosuana sp.
TTTTTGGTGATGGTTATATAGGGCTTGAAGAAGAAGCACCTTTTGATAGTATTGTAGTAACAGCGGGAGCGCCATTTGTTCCTAAACCGTTATTAAGTCAACTAAAAATTGGAGGTAGGTTAGTGATTCCTGTTGGTGAAGATGTTCAAATTATGACCCTTTTTATAAGAAATGATATCAAAGAATTTGAGCAGCATGAGTTTGGTGAATTTAGGTTTGTGCCTTTGTTAGAGGATAAGAACTAAGCATTTTTAAAATAGCTTTAACCCAAATATAATAGCATCGCTTTGAAAACCGCTTTGGTAGGAACGTAGATAGTCAATTCTTAGAAATCTGAATTTACCCCAACCTATATTATCTAGTCCAATAGTATATTCTTGATAAGGTTTATTTTCTGGTACTGCTAAGGTGTGAGCTCCAATAACTAAGTTGAAGTTTAATTTATTTAATAATGGTATTTTTCCTAAAATAAATCCGTTAAAATCATGTTCTGCATGCATTTCTAAATAAGCATCATTAGAACTGGCGGTATAATAAGGCAAATTATTAAATACATTTAGATATGAGCCTCCGCCAATATTGGTTTGGTTTCCATTAAAGTGTTGATAATCTACAAAAGCGATGTTTTCCGCATTAAAAAATTTACCAGATTTAATATTGTATGCTAATTGCCCTTTATCCTTAACATCTAAGCTTTGTGTTACCCTTAATTTAATTTGGTCAAAATTATAATCGGTAATATTTGATGCAATTCCTTTTTCAAATCCTAAATAAAGTGTTGGATATTTTGCATTTGGGATATTAAATTTACTATCGGGATAACTTAAATAATTTTGTTCGAAATTAATTCGAGCATCTAATGAAAATTTCAAAATGTTGTGCGTTATAAAAGGAGCTACTCCATATGCTGTTTCATCTAGCGGGTTATTACTGGTATAAACCTTATCATCTTTTGGATACCAAACTTGGTCTGTGGTATTGAATAATGGTTTTCTTCGTTCGTAACTTACAGACAACCCCATTCTTAAACCATTAAAAATTTCGTCTGAATAAGAAATTTGCGCAAAACTTTTATCATAAATTTTAAGGTAATTGCGTTCAGAATACAATGAAAAATAAGTATTTAATAAAGTTGAAATGGGATTGTTAGCATTAAATTGTTGTGTGGTAACCCCTCCGGAAAGCGTTAAAAATGGTTTACTAGTATCATTAAATTTATAGGTTGTGGTTAGTGTGCCTCTTAAACGGTCCTCGCTAAAACCATAATTGATGGTTCCATTAATTGATAAATAGCGTTTAAACTCGTCATAATTTTTACGGTAATACCCAGCAATATTAACATTCCAACCTTGAATAGTGTTGAAAGTTAGCGTGGAAACTGGAGATGAAATTCCAGTACTCCAACCTTTATAAGTATTTTTATAATTGTAACCGGACAGCAGATTACCAAATTTAAATTTATTTCTTTTTGTATCTGTAGAATCCAGATAGATTTTCGATTTTCTAATAACTTGGATACTGTCTTTATTGATATAATCTGTCGATTCTTCAATTGTTAAAGGAACAGGTCGAGCGGTTTTCCAAAATATGGAATCTTTCTTATTGGCCTCATTGGCAAAAGAAACAATCTCTCTACTAAAACTCTTTTTTGAGAGACCTGCATTAAACTCATAATCACTATAATTGGCAATAAACCTTCCATTGCCTTTAATTCCGAAAAGGCTATATTCAAAATCGATATTCTGAGAAATAATAGCCCAAATTGACTCATTTTGAGAATAAGAAAAATTTTGTTTTAGTGTAATAATATCAATGGCAGGAATGCGAGCCTGAGTACCTGTGATGTCAAGTTCTAGAGCATAAATAGCCCATTGGTTTTCAATTATATAAATAAAACCAGAAAAAATAGGGTCATTTTTTCTCTTCGGGATAACCGCAACTTTATTAATAAGGTTTCCCTTATCGTCATAAAATACACCTTCAAGTTTATAGTGGTAATAACTAAAAGCGTTATTGGCAATCGGTGATATGATATTGTTGCCTAATTCAATAGTGTTGTTATAAAAATTATAATCAACATCAATGGCATTGTTAAAACTGAAGCCGTTATCTTTGCCACTCACTTTTGAGGCGGTAATGGTTTCTTTGAGTTTATCGGGTCTTAAAAATTGAATTTTTGAAATGGTTTCGGATAGATAAATAATTCCACTTCGGGTAGAATCTAAGCCACCACCAAGATCTCCAATGTCTTGACCCAGTATTTTTTCTGGTGCGTCTTTAATGCGTATTAACCCACGGGAGTAAAAATCGGCTTTATAAGATTCCATTTTTTTTAAGTACTCTTCACGTTTAGCAATGGTACTTCTTATAATTTTGTCTGCCGGATTTTCGTTAGCATTTATAATAACTTCATCTAAAGATATTTTTTCTTCATAAAGTATTGCATCAAATGTAAAAGGGAATTTTTCTACTTGAATTTCTTCTTTTACTGTTTTATAGCCTAAATATTGAAACACAATAGTATATGTTCCGGTTTTTGTTGTACTTAATTCATAAATACCATCTTCATTACTAGTAGTGCCAGTAAAAGTATTTTCAATATAAATGTTTACAAATGCTAATGGCTGGTTTTTACTATCGGAAACAGTGCCTTTAATTTGAGCAAAAGTTGGAAATATATTGGCCATTAAAAAAAAGATAAAAGCGACCTGTTTTACTCTATTGTATGTGGTCATAATGAATTTATTAAGGTAAATACTTTTTTGGAATAGGATTTTCTTTAGTTTCCTGAGTCCAGTAAATATTAATAATCCACCATCGCGTGCCATCAAATAATAATTGAATGCTATTGATCCCTCTCATAAAAGGTCTTTCATCAGACTCACTTTTAAAAGATT
>CAXBHA010000495.1:0-2891 GCA_963974955.1 uncultured Yeosuana sp.
TGGCAATGTAATCACTTATACTAATACCCATCATCGCCTTTACTTTTCTGTATAGTTGAACCCTTGATATAGTAAGGTTTTCCGCAAGGTTTTCAACCGAATAGTCAGAATTTCCCAAATTTTCATTGATAAGAGAATTTAATTGATGAATAAATTTTTGTTCTATATTCCCAAAGGAATTTATTTCTTCAATTTTATGAATGTTACTGGTATAGTAATACCGAAGTTTCTCTCGATTATAAAGTAAGGACTTAATCGACTGAACCAAAATAGAATAGCTGAAGGGTTTAGTCAGATACAAATCTGCTCCTGATTGAAGTCCTTTGATATAAGATTCCTTATTACCCAAAGCGGTAAGTATTATAGTGGGTATGTGAGAAGTTCGTAAGTCCTTTTTTAAAATTTCACAGATCTCAAAACCATCTTTATCTGGTAGATTGATATCACAAAGTATTATATCGGGGACAGTTTCAAAAGCCTTCTCAATAGCATCTGTGCCATCGGATAGATAAATATCATACTCTAATTGTAATTTGTTCTTGAGAAATTGTGATAGATCCTTATTGTCTTCAATTATCAATACCGAGTACTTTTCTTTGTTTTTACTCGGTGCCTGAATCAAGTAATTATCATCTATCAAATATTCTGAAGTAAAATCGATGATATTGGTATCTACCAAATCTTGTTCTGCTATTATTTCTGTTTCATCAAAATGTGCTTGTCCCTTATATATTGTTATAATGAACTCCGTTCCATGTAAAGACTTGACTTGGATAGTTCCCTTGTGCATTTCCACAAACTCCTTGCTTAAATGCAATCCTATTCCAGAGCTGTTTTTTCTATTGTTTGATCCTTTAAAAAATGCTTGAAAGACCCCATCCATTTCATTTTTAGGTATTCCGATACCTGAATCCATAAAACAAATGTTAACGGTATTGCTACGCTCATCATCTTCAATAGTAATTCCAATCTTGCCATTATCGGGCGTGAACTTAAAGGCATTAGAAAGTAAGTTGAAATAGACTTTATCCATCAAATTCCTGTCTATAAATACATTCAATGATTCATGATTGGAGTTTAACCTGAAATCGATATTTCTTTTTTTTGCCTCCCTCTCAAAATCTTTATAAATGATTTTTGAAAAGTCGAATAAATTGGTTTTTGATGCCTTTATGTTAAACTTGCGATCTTCAATTTTTCTAAAATCAAGCAATTGGTTGATCAATCTCAATAGGCGATTAGAATTATTGTAAATGAGTTCTACCTCGTTCATAATTTTAGAACCTTTCACCTTAGCAAAATCGCTCATAGATTCAATAGAACTTAATATTAACGTAATGGGCGTTTTAAATTCATGAGAAAGTCCTGTAAAGAAATTTAATTTCGCCTCGTTACTGATTTTAATTTCCTTCGCAATTTTTTCAATTTGATTCCGCTGAATAGTAATCTTATTATTCGTCAACTCAAGCTGTCTGTTCTTTTTTCGAATAGCAAAAATGGAATAGATGCTATATATTGCGAGGCTTAGTATAATTGCCAAAAGTGCCATCGTAATTTTTAGAAGGTTACTTTGAGAATAATAGAGTTCTTCCTGTTTTTTTATAGCGGCCAATTGTTCCTCCATTTTAGCTTGCTGTTCATTGATTTTTTCAAATTGATTGAACATAATATCCGCATTCAACTCATTTATAATGGTAGTTGAAAGTATATTGTTCTTGGGAATGGATTCTTTACTTAAAATTTTCAATGCCAATTTTATGGCTTCATCACCACCAGTAGGATAGAGAACAGTTGCCTTTAAAACTCCATCTTTTACTGCCTGAATTCCTCCATTAGTTCCGGCAAGACCATCTACTCCAATAAAACTGATTTCATTTTCCATTCCCAAATCACGTGCCACTTCCCAAGCTCCAACTGCCATTCTATCGTTATGGGCAAATACGTAATCTACAATAATATCATCATTTAATAGCTGTATCAACCTGTTCTGAATAGACTCCTTTTCCCAGTCCCCTTCAATGGTCGCCACAATTTGGGCCTTTTTAAATTGATCTAACACTTGTTGAAAACCAATCGCTCTTTCTTCGGCAGGTGAAGAACCAGCCAAACCTTTAATTTCAATAATTCGTATGGAATCGTTATAGTTTGATGCAATTATTTCCTTTGCCGCATTTCTTCCTATTTCAATATTATCTGCGCCTACATAGGCAGTATATTGTTGACCTTCGGTTTTTCTATCCACCACCAAAACGGGAATTCCGGCTTTGATTGCCTTCTTTACTACCGCTGTAATAGGTTTAGATTGAATAGGCGAGACAATTAGTACATCTACGCTATCTGCAATAAGCTCATCTATCTGTTTTATTTGTGTTAGTACATCGTAATTAGCATCTTTAATTTGTAAATCAATTTCAGGGTTCATTGAAGCCTGTAACTTCATCGAGTTGTTCATGGAACGCCTCCAATCGTCATTGGTCATGGCTTGAGAAAACCCTATATGTATTTTGTCTTTGTCCTTATTTCGATTACACGAGAAAAAGGAAAAAACCAAAGAAATATTCAACAAGATGAAAATGTACCTTTTAGGTCTCATAAATTTGTGATGAAATGTAAACTTAATGAAATTTGAATTTACTTGACTAATACAGTGGAAAGTTGAAAAAGCTAAGCTAAAAATTAAATTTTAGGGAAATACATTAAAAATAATCTTTTCTTGAGGCAGTATCTTTAAATGGAATACCGATCTTTTTACGTAATAATAAAATATCAAATCGTACTTAAGATAATCTAAACATGGAAAACTGACTTTTTTCCCGTTCAAATTTCACCATCCCTTGATTTTCAATTGTTGATAACCTAGAATTACCTTACAAATCGCACACTTTGCCAAG
>CAXBHA010000496.1:0-2890 GCA_963974955.1 uncultured Yeosuana sp.
CCTGCGGAAAATCCTCGCTAACAAAACCGCACTATTCTTATACGCAACGTTACCAGCAAGTCAAAAAATAATGTATATTTATCTAACTAAATTTTATAAAAAATGGCAACATTAAAAAAACCAGAATTCAAAGCCCACTATGATAACTTCATAGATGGCAAGTGGACTGCTCCAGTCCAAGGAAAGTATTTTGACAATATTTCTCCAATTGATGGAAAAGTGTTTACAAAAGTAGCACATTCAACCAAAGAAGATTTAGAATTGGCAGTAAATGCCGCTGATAAAGCCTTCGCAAAATGGAGTAAAACTTCGGCAACTGAGCGAAGTATCATCTTAAACAAAATTGCCGATAGAATAGAGGCAAATTTGGAGTATCTCGCCATTGTTGAAACTATTGATAATGGTAAAGCAGTTCGGGAAACTCTTAATGCAGATTTACCTTTGGCAATTGACCATTTTCGTTACTTTGCTGGGGTAATTCGTGCAGAGGAAGGTTCAGTTGTTGAAGTAGACAATCAGACGGTTTCGATGATTGTTTACGAACCACTAGGTGTAGTAGCACAAATTATCCCTTGGAACTTCCCAATATTAATGGCAGTTTGGAAGCTAGCTCCTGCATTGGCATCAGGCTGTTGTGTAGTTCTAAAACCTGCTGAAAGTACGCCTACTTCTATTTTAGTTTTAATGGAATTAATTGCGGACTTACTACCAAATGGCGTTGTTAATGTCGTTAACGGTTTTGGTGCCGAACTTGGTAGATCATTGGTTACAAATCCTAAAGTCGCTAAAGCAGCTTTTACAGGTTCTACTGCTACTGGTCGATTAGTAATGCAATATGCAACTGAAAACATTATTCCCGTAACTCTTGAACTTGGAGGGAAATCACCAAATATATTCTTTCCATCAGTAATGGATAGTGATGATGCGTTTTTAGACAAAGCCATTGAGGGTGCTGTATTATTTGCCTTGAATCAAGGCGAAGTATGTACTTGTCCGTCTCGAATTCTAGTACATGAAAGCATTTATGATGCATTTATGCAAAGAGTTATTGAAAGAACCAATGCTATCAAAAATGGCAATCCTCTCGATACTGATGTTATGATGGGTGCACTAGCCTCAAAAATTCAGAAAGAAAAAGTTCTATCCTACCTCAAATTGGGTAAAGAAGAAGGAGCAGAGGTTTTAGCTGGTGGTGAGGTCACTAATTTAGGAGGAGAATTAAGCGAAGGATATTACATTCAACCAACTATTTTTAAAGGGCATAACAAAATGCGTATTTTCCAAGAAGAAATTTTTGGACCAGTAGTATCTGTTACAACTTTCAAAACTACCGAAGAAGCTATTGAGTTGGCCAACGACACTCTTTATGGATTAGGTGCTGGAGTTTGGACAAGAGATGCACACGAATTATACCAGGTTCCTCGTGCTATTAAGGCAGGTAGAGTTTGGGTAAATTGCTACCACGCATATCCTGCTGGCGCACCATTTGGAGGCTACAAACAATCTGGAATTGGTCGTGAAAATCATAAAATGATGCTTGGTCATTACCGCCAAGTCAAAAATATGTTGATTTCTTATGACAAGAATAAGTTAGGTTTCTTTTAGACTTTATATTCAAAAAGGCATAGTACCCAATCCGTATTATGCCTTTTTTTTTTCCTAATCATTTAAAATATTTCAAATATGGTCAACAGATTGTCCTCAACAGATGAAGCATTATCTTTAATTGCAAAATTAAAAGAAACTCACGGAGAGCTTATGTTTTATCAAGCAGGTGGTTGTTGCGAAGGCACACAACCTCAATGTTTTGAAAAAGGTAGGTTTTATTTACGTTCCAACTATTCTGCACTAGTAGGATAATAGAAAATAATAACATCTATAAATTTAGTATATGGAAGGTTTAATGATGAATTATCCAAACGTTATTCCTAATTTTTTTAAGAAAATTCTTTAATAAAAACTAAAACACTTTAATTATGTCAAGTCACAGCTATTACAACAAAGAAAATCATGGTGATTACGAATTAATTTCCATCGGTGATTTTGAATTGGCCGAAGGCGGTAAAATACCCAACCTCCAACTTGCAGTGCGTACATTAGGTACACTCAATGCAGATAAATCAAACGCTATTTTAATTACAACTTGGTTTTCTGGCACCAGCAAAGTCATGGAAGATGTATACGTAGGTGCCGGTAGAGCCATTAATCCGGAAAAGTATTTTGTCATCATCGTCAACCAAATTGGTAACGGTTTATCTACTTCCCCCTGGAACGCTGATGCTTCTATCAGTAAAAAGAATTTTCCATACGTGCGCATCGAAGACGATGTAAAAGCACAACACAAACTGCTAACAGAACATTTCGGAATTGAAAAACTAGAACTTGTGATGGGTGGCTCAATGGGAGCGCAACAAACCTACGAATGGGCTGTGCGTTATCCAGACTTTATGAAAAGAGCAGCTCCTATTGCCGGATACGCTAAAAATACCCATCACGATTTTGTCTTCACCCGAACGCTAATAGATACCATCACGATGGATCCGGCTTATAAAGACGGAAACTACGACTCGATTGAAAGTATGAAAGCTGCACTTTCAAGACATGGCGACATTTGGAACGTAATGGGTTACAGCACTGAAATGTGGCGCAAAGAAAAGTGGAAAGTATTTGGTTTTGAAGATGCGATGAGCTTTAGCGAAGGATTTACACAAGCCGTTTTTCAGCCAATGGATCCTAACACGTTGTTGCGCTGTGCGTGGAAATGGCAACACGGAGATGTTAGCCGAAACACCGATGGCGATTTAAAAGCCGCACTTGGAAGAGTGAAATGCAAACTCTACTGCATGCCGATTGATGAAGACATGTTCTTCAGATTGACCGACTGTAAAGT
>CAXBHA010000497.1:0-2869 GCA_963974955.1 uncultured Yeosuana sp.
AAATGATGAAGCTGATCCTGCAAACTGATTGTTTCCAAAAAACCCTCCAACTTGTTGGGTGGCTGAATAGCTTAACGAACCTCCAATTGTAAAATTATTTGCGAGTTTAAAGTTTCCCCCAGCTGAAAAAGATGTCCTGTCATACGTATTAAAAGGGATATAGCCTTCTTGGGCTAAATCTGATAAGGTTACGCTGAAATTGCCATCTTCATTTCCATAAGAAGCGGTAACGGAATTATCCAAAACCAAACCAGTCTTAAATAAATCCTCAACATTATTTGGTTGTGGCACATAGGGCACGGTAGGCCCAAACAAATCCGGAAAAGCATTTAATAAATTAGGCCAAGTGGGAATTGTAGCCCGTGTTCCATAAGCTGGGCCCCAACTACCATTAGCGTTCACATAGCCAAAGTTAACACCGTTGCCATATTTGTTCTGATACTCCGGTAAATTGGCAATATTTTCAAAATAAGTGCCTGAATTTACACTTATACTTAATTTGTCTCTGCTTTTATTATCTGAAGACCCGGCCTTAGTTGTAATCACGATTACCCCATTAGTTGCTCTCGAACCATATAAAGCAGCTGCAGCAGTACTTTTTAGAACGGAAACTGATGCAATACTATTTGGATCTAAACTGGAGATACCGGATTCATAACCACCCCCACCTGTTGTTTGGCTTGAGGTTGTTACCTGTGTGTTATCATACGCCACCCCATCAACAATAATTAAAGGTTGGCCACCGCTTAATGAGGTTGCCCCCCTGATATTTATCCTGTTAGATGCACCAGCAACACCATTAGAGAAATTGACATCCACACCAGCAACTTTACCAGCTAAAGAGCGCAATAAATCCGGTTCAGAATTTTCTAAAACTTCAGAAGGCTCAACTGTGCTCACCGCATACCCAAGGTCTTTTGAATTTCTTTTAATACCAAACGCTGTGACAACGACTTCTTCCAGTGCCTGAGCATCTTCCACCATAGCAACATTAATGGTGCTGGACGATCCAACAGCAACTTCCTTGGTCGTATAACCAACAAAGCTAACCACCAAAGTAGATCCTTGGGATGCTTTTATTGTATATCTACCATCGAAATCGGTAGATGTCCCAGTGGTGGTTCCTTTTACCAGAACGGTTGCTCCGGGCAATGGTAAACTTTTTTCATCGGAAACAATTCCCGAAATTGTTTTTTCCTGCGCAAATGCCATGGTTGAACCAAACAGCAAAAGCACTAAAATAAAATAGTAGTTTTTAACTTTCATGAATAAAGAATTTTGAGTTAGTCTATGCAGATTGTTATAAGGAAGGTGACAAAGACATTTTTTTAAAGGACTAATTCAAAAAATCACTTCACGAAAAAACACTAAAGTTTAGTGGAACTTAAAGTAAAAAGTAAAGCTCTTAAGCCACCTAACCTTACACAATTGCATAGTAAAAGAAGACAATAAATCATGTTGTGCCATGGCTAATGATTTGAGGCACATTTAAATTGATTTGATGTATTCTTTTTGTGGATTAAGATGCCTTTTATGGTTTTCTAATTATCTTTTAGATTAATTAAAAACAACAACTATTTATCAAAATCATTTAAAATATTGTTAACCAGTTGTTTGTAAATATATTTTATCTTAATCATAAAAGCTGGTTAAAATTTTATAAATTGATTTGAACAACCCAATATAGGCTATTAATCATTTTTTTTAGATGCAAACGCCCTATATATTGATATAAGTGTTTATGGAAGACCCTGTACGGTAAATTAAAATATATTAGATTTAAACAAAAAACACAAGATAACGCGGATTATGACTAAAATAAGAACCATAATAGTAGATGATGAACTTTTAGCCAGAAAACGGGTTTCTAATTTATTGAATGACATTAAAGAGATAGAATTGATCAAGGAATGTAGTTCTGGAAAAGAAGCCATTGACATTATAACTGACCAAAAACCGGATTTGATCTTTCTTGATATTCAATTGACAGATATGACCGGATTTGACATACTAAAACAAATTGATCCGTCTATCAGGCCTTTGGTAATATTCATTACTGCTTTTGATGAATTTGCCCTTAAAGCATTTGAGTTTTTTGCTTTTGACTATTTGTTGAAACCTTTTAAAGATGAACGTTTTTTTCAATCTACAAATAAAGTAATAGAGTCTTTTTTTTCTAATGAGTCCCATGAATTAAGTAAAAAAATAAATGACTTAATGAAATATATAGAGAACCCCAACGGGGATTTTTCAGAAATAAGAAAAACCAAACTGGCCATAAAAGCAAATGGCAAGATTTCATTTATAGAAAAAAACCAAATAAAATATATTGTGGCTTCAGGTTATTATGCAGAAATTTTTTCAGACCAAAAAAAATACCTCTTGCGTGAATCATTAAATTCGTTGCAAGATCAATTAAACCCCTCTAAATTCATTAGGATCCATAGATCTACCATTATAAATATTTCCTTTATCAATGAAGTGATTTATTCAAACTATGGAGAAATTGATGTGAAAATGCAAGACGGAAAATTATTTAGAATCAGTAAAACCCATAAAAAAGAATTTCAGAAAAAAATGGGGATTTAATTAATGCTTAACATATCAAAATGATTAAAAAATTTAAAAAAAATATCAATTTTAAACTTATTGGTATTTTATCTGGATTGTATGCTTTTTTTGTTCTTTTATACGCCTCTAAAAACGCATATCTTATAATAAACAGCCCTACTTGGTCCAAGACTGTAAATTGGTATGATTTTATTACAGGCAACATTATAGATTGGGTGCTTGTTACCATTTTTATGGTTTTTATGGTATACACTACAAAATTATTGATGAACAAAAAGACCAAACTAATTTATATTGG
>CAXBHA010000498.1:0-2863 GCA_963974955.1 uncultured Yeosuana sp.
GATTGCGTAGCAAATTTTTAAATTGGGAGAAAAGATAAAAGATCCTGGATTGGGCAACACGTCGTCACAGCATGCAAAGCGCATGATGAATGCCAATGGGACTTTTAATATTGAGCATTTAAATAAACCACGACGTTTTTCCGAAGCCTATCACTATTTAGTCAACATTTCTTGGTTACATTTTTTTGGATTAACTTTTTTAACTGGGTTTCTAATTAATGCAGCATTTGCTTTAGTATATCTTTTTATTGGTATTAAAGAAATTATTCCAACAACAGGAAATATATATACAGACTTTTTAAATGCTTTTTTCTTTTCTACACAAACATTTACAACGTTAGGATATGGTTTTATGGCGCCTCATGGCATAGCTAGTGGGATTGTGTCATCTTTAGAAGCGTTTTCAGGATTATTGCTTTTCGCCTTTGTAACCGGTTTATTATATGGGCGTTTTTCAAAACCAAAAGCCTCTATTAGGTTTAGTGAAAATATCATTCTTCGAGAGTTTAATAATGAAAATGCTCTTATGTTTAGACTTGTTAACAATAGAAGAAGTATCATGATTAATCCGAAAATTTCGGTGACACTAGCACTTTCCAAACAGAATGCTATAGGTGATTATGTGAATGATTTTTATACACTCGATTTAGAAAGGGATACCATAAATTACTTGCCAACCACATGGACTATTGTGCACCAAATTAATAAAAACGGTCCGTTGTTTGAATTTTCAAAAGAAGAATTAATTAAACAGCATGGAGAAATAATCATCATGATTAGTTATTATGACGAGTCTTTTAATCAAGAAGTTCATCAAATGCACTCCTATTTTCTTAAAGAAATTTTTCTAGATTACTCATTTGTAAAGGCTTACTATTATAATGATAAAGGTAAGTTGGTGTTGGATTATAATCGTTTTGATCGTATTGAATCCTTAAAAAGTTAAATATTACTTAAACCCTGTTTTGGATGTAATTCATCGTTTATTTTAGCACTAAAATTATATTTTTAAATTCCATAATAATAGCTTAATTTTGCATCCTGTTTTCAATTTATGAAGAAATTTATTTACATCTTAATAATTCTCGTCTCATTTAACTCGTGCAGTGAATATCAAAAAGCTTTAAAGGCGACCGATACAGCTACTAAGTTTAAATTAGGCGAAGAGCTTTACAATAATGGTAAATTTGAAAAGGCGAATAAACTATTTGCCCAAATAGTACCCGACTATAGAGGGAAACCTCAGGCTGAAAAATTAATGTATTTGTATTCTCAGTCATTTTATAAAATGAAAGACTACTATGTAGCAGGATATCAGTTTGAGCGATTTGCTTCTAGTTACCCAAAAAGTGAAAAGGAAACAAAAGAAGCTATTGAAAAACTTCAGGGTTTCATCAATTTATTTCCAGAATCAGAATATCTGTCAGAGGCAAATAATCTTGTTAAAGAATTAGATTTTAAATTAGAAAAGAAAGCGTATAGTATTGCAAAACAATATAATCAAATTTCTGATTATGAAGCATCTATAAAGTCCTTTGATAATTTTATTTTTGATTTTCCAGGCTCTTCTTTACGTGAGGATGCCTTATTTTATAAATTAGATGCATCTTTTAAACTTGCAATTAAAAGCGTAGAGTATAAAAAAGAAAACAGATTAAAAGCAGCCAAGTTAAATGCCGAAACATTTAAAAAAGCATTTGCGAATTCCAAATATATAGAAGATGTAAATAATATGGCTAAGAATATCGATGAACAATTACAAACTTATAGCACAAAAGCTAACATATAATGAAAATAGATTTAAAAAAAACCAATGCTCCTGTGAATACGGTGACGTATGACGGCAAAAATATACTTTTAGGCATTAGTGCTGGTATAGCCGCTTATAAAACGGCTTCACTGGTTAGGTTATTTGTTAAAGCTGGTGCCCATGTAAAAGTGGTTATGACGCCTGCTTCGAAAGATTTTATTACTCCTTTAACCTTATCAACCCTTTCAAAAAATCCTGTATTTTCATCATTTACCTCAGATGATGATGAAAATTCTGTTTGGAACAGTCATGTAGAATTAGGTCTTTGGGCCAATTTAATGATTGTTGCTCCTGCTACAGCTAATACCTTATCTAAAATGTCGAATGGTGTTTGCGATAATCTATTGTTAGCCACCTATTTATCGGCAAAATGCCCAATCTATGTTGCACCTGCCATGGATTTAGATATGTATAAGCATCCCAGTACCCGTCAATCTATAAAAACGTTAAAAAGTTTTGGGAATGTTTTAATTCCAGTTGCAACTGGAGAATTGGCAAGTGGTCTAGTAGGTGAAGGTAGAATGGCAGAGCCGGAGGATATTGTTGCGTTTATTGAAAATGATATCTTAGAAAAATTACCACTTAAAGGAAAAAACGTACTTATTACAGCGGGTCCAACGTATGAGGCCATAGATCCTGTTAGGTTTATTGGAAATCATTCGAGCGGAAAAATGGGATTTGAAATCGCGAAGGCTGCTGCTAATTTAGGTGCAGAAGTTGTTTTAATTACAGGACCAACACATCAAACGGTATCGCATAGTTTTATTAAAATAATTCCTGTTGTATCGGCTCAAGAAATGTATAGTGCCGTTCATGAACATTTTAAAAATACCAATATTGCCATTCTGTCTGCAGCAGTGGCAGACTTTAAACCAAAACAAGTAGCTACTCAAAAAATAAAAAAGACAGATACTACGTTAACGTTAGAACTAGAAAAGACCAAAGATATTTTGGCTTCATTAGGAGCTATTAAAAAAGGACAATTTTTGGTTGGATTTGCTTTAGAAACAAATAATGAAATGGAAAATGCGAAAGCAAAATTAAAAGCCAAGA
>CAXBHA010000499.1:0-2862 GCA_963974955.1 uncultured Yeosuana sp.
AAAAGCATATTGTGAAATTTTTATTTATGTGTTTCCTTTTATTTATACACCTACTATTATTTTTAGTATGGGCATAAATAACGCACCATGGGTTACCTATTTTGTTGTTTTGCTTACAGAATTTATTTTAATATCTCTTTACAATATTCAAAATCAATTAGAATACCCTTTTGATAACATTGGAATGGATGATATCAATCTTGACAATTTTAAAATTCAACGATAATTGTAAAGACTAAAACGATTTGCTTAAAACACTTCATCTTTTCAACTATATTTGAAAAACATTTTTAAATAGTATTTTGAAAGACCTTTTACTCATTACGCCACCATTTACGCAATTAAACACCCCTTATCCGGCAACAGTGTATTTAAAAGGCTTTTTAAACACTAAAAATATTAGCTCCTTTCAAATGGATTTGGGTATTGAGGTGATTTTAGAGTTGTTTTCAAAAAAAATGTTGCAATCAATTTTTGAATTAGCATCAAAAAAACAATCAAATAAAATCTGAAAATACTCAAAGAATTTACTCATTAAAAGATGCTTGTTTGCAACCTTTAGATGATGTTATTTCCTTTTTACAAGGAAAAAAACCAACTTTTGCAAGACAGATTTGACAATTTTGAATTGTTTTGGTTTTCAAAACCAATAACTACATTAAGAGAATCTGGGCTTTTGGTTTTGTAATAGACCGAATATTAAGATTGAAAGAATTTTTAACTAACTTCCTTTTCAGTTGATAAACTAACATTAAAACATTTCTTGGCTAGACAGTAAACGACTCATCGAAAAACGTGTTTAATATTTAAGCTTTAAATATTTCAATTCAATTGATAAAACTAAACACAAAACAATTTAGGTTATCTTTGCCTGAAATTATATTACATGTCATTTAAAGACTTACACCTAAACAGACCTATACTAAGAGCCATTGCCGAAGCAGGTTATGACAACCCAACATTGGTACAAGAAAGAACTATTCCCTTAGTACTGGCCAAAAAAGATGTTATTGTATCGGCACAAACTGGCACAGGAAAAACAGCAGCCTTTGCCTTACCTATTTTACAGCAATTATTTGATAAGCAAGATGCCTCAAAGCGTGGTAAAAAAATACGGGCGCTGGTAGTAAGTCCTGCACGTGAACTGGCCATACAAATTGAAGATAATTTTAAAACCTATAGCACATATACTAATTTAAGAACCACTGTTGTTTTTGGTGGCTCGGCTATAGAACCTCAAATAGATATTTTAAAAAAGGGCGTGGATATTTTAATTGCAACACCTGGGCGGTTATTGGATTTGCATAAACAAGATATCATTAACTTAGATTATGTGGAAACTTTGGTGTTGGATGAAGCCGATTTAATGTTGGATATGGGTTTTATTGACGATGTAAAGAAAATTGAACGATTATGTCCAAAAGAGAAACAAATTTTATTGTTCTCGGCAACAATTCCTTTTAAAGTTGAACAACTGGCAAATACCATATTAAATGCGCCTAAACGTGTAGAAGTGGCGCCAAATTCGTCCACTTCAAAAAACGTTAATCAGGTATTGTATTATGTCCCTAAGCGCAACAAAATAGAATTGTGTTTGCATCTATTGCGCAATACTATAAAAGGAAGTATCCTTATTTTTAGACGTACCAAATTTGGTGTGGATAAATTGGAACAAACACTTTTAAAAAACAATTACAAAGTTGTTAGTTTGCATGGTGACAAAAACCAAACAGATAGACAAACTGCTTTAAACCAGTTCAAAAATAAGGAGGTAAATATCTTAATTGCTACCGATGTGGCAGCACGGGGCATTGATATTGACAACCTTGACGCTGTGATTAACTTTGATTTACCTAATGTTCCAGAAACTTACGTGCACAGAATTGGAAGAACGGCACGTGCTGGGAATTCTGGAGCCTCTTATTCTTTATGTTCAGCCGATGAAAAGCCCTATGTAGCGACTATTCAAAAATTAATCAATTTACAGATTGATGTTGTTGATATGCATCCGTATCCTTTAGATCCAAAAGCCAAAAAAGAAATTCATAAAACGCCAGGGAAAAGCAAGCACAAAAAAGGAAGAAAAAGTAACGCTTCAAAAAAGAAAAAAAAGCGTTGGTATTAAGCTAAACTTTCAATCTTCTATCTAAATAATGTTTTAAAATAGGTATTTGTATAAAAAACATAAGCATTAATAAAGTGGAAGCGTAAACCGTTGTTTTTGAAACATGCAATCCAGGAACCAATTTTGACAGATTAAATTTTGATAAAACCCCAAAATTCAATACATCAAACATTCCACTTGAAGTAGCAGAACCATTAAATGACAGATAAGTTATTAAAGCAAATATAGCCGTAAAAATAAGACACCAAACCCATTTTGAAATCAACGGTGTGTAGATGGTCGCTTGACTTGATTTAATATCTAAAACTTGAGCCATAACGGCATCAGTAAAATCAATTGAAGGCTTTTCCAACATAGTTTCCTTCATCATTTTACTTACTAACTCTTCAATGTTTTTATCTGCATTAGCTTTCATAATATTCAATTAATTCTGGTTCTAATTTCTCTCTTAAAATAGATGTTAATTTTCTTCTACATCTAAAGAGTTTAACTTTTACATTATTGGGTGTCAAACCTAACACTTTAGAAATTTCTTCTAAAGATTGTTCTTCAAAATAAAAGAGCGTCAACAAAAAAGCATCATCTGCTGGCAAGAGTTGAATACAATCCTGAATAGCTTGTTCACGCTCTTTGTTTTCCATAGCATTCAAGGCATTATCAAGACATCTTATTTGGTTTAAGTTAAATTCATCAATAGACTCAACGAATTGTTCTCGTTTATTTTTTTTTAATCTATC
>CAXBHA010000500.1:0-2852 GCA_963974955.1 uncultured Yeosuana sp.
CCCTTCTCCCTCAAAAACTTTAAAACAGCAATACTGTGATTTTTTGAGGTTTTCCGCTAAAATATTTAGCCTTTCTGGTCTGATAAATGCTTTTAATTCTTTCATTTCTTTAGTTTTTTTTGATTAATTAAGCTGGCTTAAAAATGCCTTTTAACACAATTTGTAAACCAGCTTCTGCTATTAATTACATAGGTCGAAAGGTTTCTTTAACACTACCGCAACTAGACATGTCTTTTTCCATATATGGGTTGACAATTTTGCTGGAATTGGAAAACCAGAATGAACCCCCATCGTTTGCCATAGGGCAAAAGGTTTTATATATTGCTCCTTCTACGATGTTGTCCTTTAGCAAAGGCTCAAATGCTCTTGTGAGTTCGGCAAATACAATACGCTGATCCATGATATTATCCTTTGAGGCCATTTTTACAGCCACTTTTTCTGTATCAGGTGCTTTCTTGTATTTATTTAATATCCCAACAAGCATTTTAGAAGCTTTTTGTGCTTTTTCAGAATTGGCTTCCACTAAAGCTTCAGTTATCATGGTATAATGCATGTAAGCTTTAGTAAGATTTTTATCGCTAAACTTTACCATGCTATTGGTGTGATCCATCATAGCATGATCATCCTGTTTCATGTTCATATTGCTATGGTCGTGCTGTGCATAAACACCACTCGACAGGCTTATTGCTAGAGCTATTATTGCTACTGTTTTTAATTTAAAATTTTCCATAAGTTATTGTTTTTAAATCGTTTATTATTTTATAATTACCGTTTTGTTGTCTCCACAAGTGGGCATTTTAAGACCCAAATATGGGTTTTTGATAGTCTTATCAAGACTTAGCCAATAGGCGCCGTTATTATTATCGGCCATTGGACAGAACTGTTCGTAAACTATTTGATTGACCCCAAACAGTTTTACGCCTTTGGACAAGTGTGCAGACAAGTGCTTAAAATGGCTGCGTTGTTTCTCTATATCTGAAATTTCTGAAATGGAAGTTGCCGATAAAGAAATTTCTTTTGAAATGGTCATCCAATGATTGTGCGCTTCATGATTGGACAATTGTTTCATGTCCACTTTTTCCATGGCATTCAATAGCCCTTTTGCTGTGGTACTTGCCAACTTACCGTCATCACTTGCCAGAGCATCTTTTAATTTAATGTACGCATTAAACACCTGTTCTAGCTGACCCTTAAACGCATTGGTTGTTGCAATACGTAGGTTCATGTCTGTGTGCTTGGTATCATTTTCCATGTTGGTATGGTCTGTTTTGCTTGTCATTTTTGAGTCACTCATGTCCATTTTAGAGTGGTCTGTTTTATCTTCCATTTTTCCGTTACTCATGTCCATTTTAGAATGGTCTTCGCTACCCGATTTTTTATCACCGCCCATATCCATACCAGCATGACCTAAATTAACCTTTCCACCTTCTGGGTTCATCATGCTTTTTTTACCAATTAATTGAGCAGATGAATCAATTCTAAACACGCCATTTGTGGCAACGGTTTCTCCTTCAATCAACCCGTCTTTTATAATATAGTATTCTCCCAAATCAGCACCTAAAGTAACTTCTCTGTACATAAAAGAATGTGTTTTTTCATGCGGAACTTTTACGTAAACCACAGCACGTTTTCCTGTCCACAATACGGCAGATTTAGGTACCATAATTGCATCTTTTACACTGGCCAATTTGGCACTTACAATTCCGGTAGCATACATTTCGGGTAAGAGTGTATTTGAAGGATTATTTACTTCAACCCGTACTTTTGCAATCCTTGTTGCTGCGGAAACAAAAGGATCTACATACGTAACTTTTCCATTAAATGTTTTACCAGGAAGTGCTTGTATGGTAAAATTAAATACATCATTTAGATGTATCCATTGAATATCGGACTCGTAAGCTTCGAACATGACCCATACAGTACTTAAATTGGCAATATCAAACAAAACGCTTCCTTCTTTAACATAATCACCTAACTCTACATCTCTTTTCATAACATAGCCGGTATGGTCAGATAAAATATCGATTTCTTCTTTTACCTTTCCGGAAGCTTCTATAGCATCAATTTGTGTATCATTTAATTTCCATAATTTTAGCTTATTGCGCGAAGCTGTATATAATTGTGGATAGATATCTTTAGATTTAATAGCCTCAAAAAGTTCTTTTTGGGCTGAAATTAATTCAGGGGAATAGATACGCACTATTTTTTGTCCAAAAAAAACTTTTTCACCGGTAAAATTAACATACAGATGCTCTATTCTACCTGGTATATGGGACACTTGAGAATACAGTTTTCGCTCATCGGGCTGTACTCTTCCCAATAAATGAATTTCTTTAATGGCATTTGATTTTACAACTTGAGACGTTTGGATATTCGCTAACTGAATGGCTTCTTCACTCAAAACAACTTCATCTTCACCAATTGTTTCAGTATTGGCACTGCTGGTTTCCATTGGTATAAGTTCCATTCCACAAATTGGGCAATTACCCGGTTCTTTCATCCTAATTTGAGGGTGCATGGCACAAGTCCAAAGCTGTGTAACAGGATCTTGTATATACTCGTGTTCACCCTCTTTTACAACAATAGGTGTTTTACTGCCAGAAAACACGTTTCCTAAAATAATTCCGAGTATTAAAATACCCACTGCTATGATATATATTTTATATTTTTTATATTTTTCCATGATTTTCATTTTATTTTCCTATTAAATAATCCATAAATGCTGCTGCAGCATTTTTATCTGTTAATGCTTTTTGATGTTCCAGCTCGTATTTGAGCAGTTGGCGTTCTATACGCAGCACTTCTTCAAAGTCCTTGGCGTTTGTGGAGTAGGACACTACTAAAATGTCCAA
>CAXBHA010000501.1:0-2846 GCA_963974955.1 uncultured Yeosuana sp.
AATAGAGGTCAGTATATAAATACGTATCTTTATATTCAGTAAATATATAGTTTTATGGATATTTTTAAGGGTCAAAACCTTCTAGAGTTCTCTGATCGGTTCAAAACAGATGAAGATTGTAAGGAATATTTAGCTTCAAGGAAGTCTGAATTTGGTTATAAGTGTACCAGGTGCAACCATACGGCTTGTCAAGTTCGAAAGGACTTTGCAAGACAATGTAATATCTGCCGACATATTGAATCAGCTACTGCTGAGACGCTTTTTCATAAAGTGAAATTTGGGGTTAGAAAGGCATTTTTTATATGCTTTGAAATGGCAACGTCTACCAAAAGTCTATCCGCAAGTTACATGGGTGTACGTTATGGTGTCACAGAAAAAACGGCTCGTCTTTTTATGTTAAAAGTTAGAGAAGCTATGGGTTCAAGTGGCAAGAACCCAATGGATGGAGAAGTTCACGTCGATGAATTTGTGTTAGGAGGCAGGGAACAAGGCAGAACTGGCAGAAGCTACGATAGCAAGAAGAAGAAAGCGGTAACAGCGGTTCAGCTAACAAAAGAGGGAAAAGTAAAGCGTATGTACGCCATGAAAATAAATGATTTTTCGGCAGAATCTCTACAGTACATATTTGTTAACCATATTAGTCGAGAAGCCCATATTACAACAGATGAGTGGAGAGGCTACAGACCTATCAAAAAAGTTTACAATATAACACAAATCGAAAGCAATGGCGGATTGAATTTTAAAGCACTTCATACCATGATCCATCAGGTCAAATCATGGATAAGGACTACCTATTCTTGGGTAAGTGCTAATAATTTGAATAGATATTTTAATGAATTCTGTTTTAGAATAAATCGCTCTCAAAGTAAAGCTACTATTTTCAATAACCTTATTGTAAAAATGGTTGAAGGAAATAAAATGAATCAATCAGAATTAATAAGTAACTAACTACTGACCTCTAATTCTTTAAATTAAAACAAAGATAAAGCTATTTTGTTTCCTTAATTTTACCAAAATTTTTAAAACGGCGTGGGAAGTAAAAACAAACTGAAACGATTTAAAGAAAACGAAACATTCAAAAATGTTATTCAACCAACTAGGGACGAGTTGGTCAACCAACAGTTTTCATTAAAAAGCAATTGGAATGCACAGTTTTTTAAAAACAGCAATCCATTGGTTTTGGAGTTGGGCTGTGGAAAAGGTGAATATTCTGTGGCTTTGGCTCAAAAATATCCTAGCAAAAATTTTATAGGTATCGATATTAAAGGAGCACGATTTTGGAGAGGTGCTAAAACGGCCATTGAGAAAGAGATGGAAAATGTGGCCTTTTTAAGAACACAAATCGAACTTATTGATTATGCCTTTGCGGAAAATGAAGTGGATGAAATATGGATTACTTTTCCAGATCCTCAAATAAAATATAAGCGCACAAAGCATCGCATGACCAATTCTGCGTTTTTAAAGCGATACAAATCGATATTAAAACCGGATGGTGTAATCCACTTAAAAACGGATAGTGAGTTTATGCATGGGTATACCCTTGGTTTGTTGCATGGCGAAGGGCATGAAGTTCTTTATGCCAACCATAATGTATATAAGCAGGAAGGAAGCCCCGAGGAGGTAACCGGCATTCAAACGTTTTACGAATCACAATATTTAGAGCAAAACAAAGCAATTACGTATATTCGATTTAAAATTAAAAACGAGTGAACATAACTTTTATCTTTTTTTTAGGGTTGTTTTTGGCTTTTGTAGGTGTTATTCCTCCAGGGTTATTAAATATGACAGCGGCAAAAATCAGTCTTAAGGAAGGACATGTAAGAGGTATTGTGTTTTCCATTGGGGTTTGTATCATTGTTGTTGTACAAACGTATGTAGCGGCAATTTTTGCTAAATATTTATCCAATCATGTTGAAGTGATAGATATTCTTCAACGCGTTGCTTTTGTTATTTTTGTTTTAATAAGCATTTATTTTTTGCTCGTTGCAAAGCAAGCCAGTGAACCTCAAATAGAACCTCATACAAGGAGCAAACACAGCCGGTTTTTTCAGGGCATGTTTTTATCTGGCATTAATGTATTCCCCATTCCATATCAAGCTTACATGACAATAACCCTAGCTTCGTTTGGTTGGTTGGAATTTGATGGCATTAGTATTATCGCTTATGTTGCTGGCGCCGCTATGGGAACATTTGTTATGTTGTATGTGTATATTTTCTTTTTCGATAAGATAAAGAACAAATCCATTGCTTCTCAAAAAAGCATGAACTATCTTATTGGCGGAATTACCGGGATTATTTCTATAATTACATTTATTAATATTATTAGAGAATTATAGATTATGCAATCAGAATCTTCCAGTTTTTTTGATAAAGTGTATAACGTTGCAAAACAAATACCTTTTGGCAGAGTGACAAGTTACGGAGCGATTGCTACATATCTTGGTGCTGCAAAAAGTGCACGAATGGTTGGATACGCCATGAATGCATCTCATCAAAAAGATGATGTTCCAGCTCATAGAGTTGTTAATCGAAAAGGACTCTTGACAGGAAAGCATCATTTTGATGGAACGAACCTTATGCAACAACTTTTGGAGAGTGAGGGCATTACTGTTGTAGAAAATCAAATTAAGAACTTTGAGGCGGTTTTTTGGGATCCTTTAAAGGAAATTTAATTTTAAATAAAGACTCACTATTTTAATTCCAACATTTATGTTATTGATATGATTTAAATCAGTTTTAATCATAACTAAAGCATATATCTTTATAAATCATTTCAATAAATCTCATATAAAATATGAACTTTTCAATGTATATTTGTACTTTAGAATAAATCTAAATTATAAATT
>CAXBHA010000502.1:0-2841 GCA_963974955.1 uncultured Yeosuana sp.
AACCTTCTAAGCAGAAAATGTCCAAATCTCAAGTAATTAGTTTGCTTAAGTCGAACTCCAACCTAATGGAAGAAGAGGAAGACTTGACAGATTATATCAACAGTTTGGATTGGGAAAGCGGAAAAGACGTTGATGCTTTACGCCAAGGCTATGAATCCTTTAGAGCAGAGAAATACGACAAAGAATTAGCAGCCATTGCCAATAATCATGGATTGCAAACGACAGACCTGAAGTTTTTTGTGGAGCAGATTATGAACCGTATGATTTTTGACGGAGAAAAACTCACAGACCTTATGGAGCCTTTAGAATTGGGTTGGAAACAAAGAAGTAAAGCGGAAATAGCCTTAATGAAGGACTTGGCACCACAATTAAAGAAACTAGCCCAAGGGCATGAAATATCAGGATTAGCAGCTTATGAATAAGGAAATTAAATTAGTACCCTCGTTGCGTTTTCCTGAGTTTGTTAATGAAGGTGAATGGGTATACTTATATGGCGATAAAATATTTGGTCCAATTTCAAATAAAGATCATAATTCCGACTTACCTGTACTTGCCATAACTCAAGAACATGGTGCAATTCCAAGAGAACTAATCAATTATACTGTCATTGCAACATCAAAAAGTATCAATAGCTATAAAGTAGTTGAAATTGGGGATTTCATTATTAGCTTAAGGTCTTTTCAAGGTGGTATTGAGTATTCATTGTACAAGGGTATATGCAGTCCTGCTTATATAATACTTAGGAATAAGATAAAGATTGAGAATATATTTTTTAAATATTACTTTAAAACTGACTTATATATTCGACATCTAAATAAAAATTTAGAAGGTATTAGGGATGGGAAAATGGTTAGCTATAAACAGTTCTCTGAGATATTACTGCCAAACCCCTCAATCCCCGAGCAACAAAAAATAGCCTCATGCCTTTCTTTATTAGATGAATTAATAGCAGCCCACAAAGAAAAAGGCTTAATGAAAATCCTTTTTCCTCAGGAAGGCCAAGTTCTACCAGACCTACGTTTTCCCGAGTTTCAAGATTCTGGGATGTGGAAAGAAATACCTTTTAACAAAGCATTTCAGAGGGTAACACGTAAAAATATTGAGAACAATCAAAATCTATTGACGATATCTGCTCAACAGGGTTTAGTAAACCAAGAAGAGTATTTCAATAAGCAAATAGCATCAAAGGATGTAACTAATTATTATTTAATTAAAAAGGGAGAATTCGCCTATAATAAAAGTTATTCAAAGGATTATCCTATGGGTGCAATAAAAGTCTTAAAAGCATATGATAAAGGTGTACTATCTACTCTTTATATATGTTTCAAATGTCAAGAAGGATTTAATAATAAATATTTTGAGCATTATTTTGAGTCGGGCGTTTTTAATGTAGAAATTGATAAAATCGCTCAAGAGGGAGCCAGAGATCACGGATTACTTAATGTAAGTGTTGTTGAATTTTTCAAAACTCTTAATGTTAAGGTTCCGCCATCGAAAGAAGAAGAAGAAAAAGTAACCTCTTGTCTTTCTTCTTTGAATAAGCTAATAATAACACAAGGAGACAAAATAGAGCGATTGCAAACACATAAGAAAGGATTAATACAAGGTCTATTTCCAGAAATTGAGAACTAAAATATGGCATCAATAAATGAAATAGCAGAAGAATTAAATGGTTTAAATGAAAATATCATACTTATTTATGCTCTTAATTCAACAGGGAAAACAAGGCTATCTGTAGCTTATAAAGATTTCACCAAGGCAAAAAATAAAGGAAACCATGCAGGTGTTTATTACAATGCCTTCAGTGAAGATTTATTTGTTTGGGATAATGATGAACTCAATAATAATGCCGACCTAAAATTAACGGTAATACCAAGTAAATTGAATCAATTTCATAGCTTTTTAGTAGAAGATGTAGCAATGATTGGAGATAAGCTGGAACCATTTTTCCCAAAATACAGCTTTAAACTCAATCAACATAAAAATCCAGAAAATGGCATTGAATCCATTACATTTTTCATAGATGAAGAAACTGAAGCACCAATCAAAATATCAAGAGGAGAAGAACGAATATTCGTTTGGAGTTTCTTTTTAGCATTGTTTGATGTTGATGGTTGGGCAGATGAACAGAATGCCCACATACTTATAGACGACCCAGTATCAAGTTTAGACGAGCACAACATTTTTATTACTACCAGGTCTATTTTGGATTTAATTAAAGCTAATTATTTAAAAAAAGAAAAGATTATCATTTCAACTCATCATATTGGCTTGTTCTCAACACTAGCAACATGGCTTAAAAGTGACGATAGTAAAGGAGGAGTTGGCAAACTCACTAAAGCAGTAATACTCAAGAACAAGGATGGCCAATTAAGTTTTAAGGGAACAAATAGTGATGTTTTTCTATATCATCTTCACCTACTTCAAACATTGCAAGAAGCAAAAAAGGAACAATTATATAAATACCACATGGTCTTGCTTAGACAGGTTTTAGAAAATATCAATTCTTTTATTGGCTCAAGAAGAATAGGTAGAATACTTAATGATATTGGTGTTAAAGATGTTGATCGTATTGCTGATGAAATAAATGCGTATTCACATAAACAAGCTTATCAATATCAATTCAATGAAATGTCAGAGGCAGAAGAGATACTCTTTAATGATGTTTTTGAAAAACTTATTGCAACTTATAATTTTGAAATTCATTAAAAAATGACACAAATAGATCAAGATAAATTAGGTAAAACTCTTTGGGCAATAGCGGATAAACTTCGCGGCACAATGAATGCTGACTCGTTTCGGGATTACATGCTTTCATTTTTGTTTTTGCGGTACTTATCG
>CAXBHA010000503.1:0-2829 GCA_963974955.1 uncultured Yeosuana sp.
CACAAAATTAAGTACTAGCATTCCAAAAAACAATAGGTTATACTCTTGAATTCGAAGCACAAAATAAACGACTTCTTCAGGCATATTGGCATACCAAATAAGCATAAATTGGTCAAACCATAAATAGGTCCAAAAAATACTAAAGGCAAACATATATTTTGCCAAATCATGTAAATGGCTATCATTTATAAAACTTGCAAGCCCTTTACTTTTTAAATATATGGTTACTAAAGCAATGACTATTGCAGATACAAACATACTTGCAAAGATATACCACGCAAACAATGTACTGTACCAATGCGGTGTCATGGACATAAACCAATCCCAAGACATTAATGACTCTGTAAGTATAAAAAACAAAAGAAAAAATACGGATATCTTAAAGTTTTTATGGTATGGTTTTAAATTGGTGGCAGACTCTTGCGCCGAGTTTTTACGTGAAAAATAGCGATATAAATTCCATCCAAGCAAATATATTATCGCTCTAATTATAAAGAATGGAAAGTTAAGATATCCTGATTTTGCCTGTAATATTTTATCGCCAGACACAAGTTCTTCATTTTGCCAAGGATAAAAATGAGTCCCTGCCAAAAAAACAATTAAAACAACAATAATAGATCCGGGCAATAAATATGCCGTAATTCCTTCTATTACTCTAAATAATACTGGAGACCAACCTGCTTGAGCCGCATATTGTATGGCGTAAAACACCAACGCTCCAAGTGCGATCATAAAAAAGAAAAATGCTGAAACAAGGATTGCAGACCAAGGTTTTGCTTGAAGCTGATGTAACACATGTTCAAGATGGTTCCCATGATGTGCTGCATCTTCTTGTTTTTCATGTTGCTCCATTGCAGATTTTGAGTACCCTTCTTCACCTTTAACTTTATCAACAAATCCGCTTTTATGTGCATCTTCATTTTCAGATAAAACTGTTTCTCCTTCATGATTGCTGATTTGAGCAGCCAAAATTTCTTTTACATCATCAACCGTTTTTGGTGTATTCAAAAACCCATAAGTTAAGCCCACAAGTCCTAATACCATAAGAACGAGAGAAAATAATTTTAATTTATCAGATAGCTTGTACATACTAAAAATATATAATGCAGGTTATATTTATTTTAAAATATTATTAGCAACAGTTATATTGTATTGCATAAACATTTCGTTATTGGTTATCAATTTTTATATTAAAGCCTATTTTGCTTATTTAAGCTTTTGTTTTAACGTTAACACATAGGCTACAACTTCCCACCGTTCTTCTTCATTCAGCTGGTTTTTATAAGAACCCATGGCATTTTTACCATAATAAATTGTATGATATATGCTTCCTTCATTTATTGCTCTTGCAACATCATCATATCTTGGGATACCAAGAATTTTTTCGCGTTTCACCAAATTTCCTTGTCCATCGCCTTTTTCCCCATGGCAAATAGCACAATAAATATCAAATAATACTTTGGCATTATCCAAATTTACTTGTGTTGAGTCCAGCGGTGATTTCAATGTCTCTTTCGCTAGATTATAGCCTTCTGTGGTATTTTCATATTCAAAAAGATTGTGCCCTCTTGATATAGTCCCTTTTGGAGATTCCTGTGCTTCAATGCCATTTGCAAATGCTTTAGATTCACTATATGCTTCATATCCTACAGATTGATACATATTTGGCATGTATTGATAGTTAGGTGCCGAATTCTTTTTACAAGATGCAAACAATGTTAACACAACCAATACTACTGATATTTTAACTAAGCTTTTCATTTGATGATTTATATTGTCTTTTTTGTCAAATGTAATTTGCAAAACACTTTGATTTTTTTTTAATCTAAAAATCAAATTGGTATTTGCTTATTTCATAACTATTCATTAATGGGCTTTATCAACTAAATTAATTTCTACAGCTCCCGTATCTTTAAGCAACTTTTTCAGTTCCTTTTCATTTCCATCAACAGCAATTTCCATTAAAAAATGATCATCTGTAGTTCTTGAATCTGGATTTTCTGGTTTCTTAAATGGCCATAGCCTACTTCTTAAATAGAATGTTATAACCATTAAATGCGCTGCAAAAAACACAGTAAGTTCAAACATAATAGGAACAAAGGCCGGCATATTGTCAAGATAACTAAAACTAGGCTTCCCTCCAATATTCTGTGGCCAATCAACAATCATCATATAGTTCATCATGCAAATAGCTACAATTAATCCAATACATCCATAAATAAATGATGTAATTGCAATGCGTGTTGGTGCCAATCCCATGGCTTTGTCCAATCCGTGTACAGGAAAAGGTGTAAATACTTCTTCTATATGAAATCTTTCGGCCTTAACTTTCTTAACAGCTGACATTAAAACATCATCGTCATTATAAATAGCGTGAATTACTTTTGAAGCTTCCATATGCTACTTGTTGTTTTTTGTTTGGTTAGCGTCTGTATCTGAAACATATTTTCCAGATGTTCTTTCATCTACAGCGGTTCCAGTTAAACTCATCCCTGATTCTCTTAATCTCTTATATTTTTGCCCAGACGATTTTAAAATTGTTTTAACTTCAGCTTGTGCAATAACAGGGAATGTTCTTGCGTATAATAAGAATAATACAAAGAAAAATCCTATGGTTCCGATAAATATTCCAATATCCACAAAGGTAGGTTGAAACATGGCCCAGCCTGATGGAGCTCTTCCTTTACTCAAATCAACCACAATGATATTGAATCGCTCAAACCACATGCCTATGTTTATGACCAATGCCACAAAGAAGGTCCACATAATATTACGTCTCAATCTTTTAACCCATAAGGACATTGGCACAATAAAATTACATGTTATCAA
>CAXBHA010000504.1:0-2824 GCA_963974955.1 uncultured Yeosuana sp.
CTATCATTCCAAATTACGCTTTAATAGACCATCATAATTTACATATGGTTGGAGAGCATTATTTAGATATTCAGCATAATTTAATGGCGTTGCCAAATCAAACTATTGATGAGATTACAGAGGTGTATTCGCATCCCATGGCATTATTACAATGTATGGAATTCTTTAAAGCATATCCACATATTAAATTAGTTGAAGATAAAGATACAGCTGAGGTTGCGGATCGTATTCAAAAACATCAATTAAAAAAGGTGGGCGCTATTGCAAGTGTTAGGGCGGCAGAAATTTTTGAACTAGAGATTTTGGCTCCAAGTATTCAGACCATTAAACATAATGAGACACGATTTGCCATTGTAAAAAGAGAAAATTCTGAAATTCCTGAAGCCGAAATCACCAAGGCTTCTTTAAAATTTGAGACCGATCATAAACGAGGAAGTTTGGCTGCCGTACTAAATGTAATGAGCGATTGTAAATTAAATTTAACAAAAATTCAATCCTTGCCCATTATTGAAACACCTTGGAAATATTCTTTTTTTGTTGATGTAACTTTCGAAAGCTACAAGGATTTTGAAAAAGCAAAATCGATAATTAATATTATGGCTCTAGGATTTAAAATTTTAGGCGAATATAAAAATGCCAAGTTATGATTGAAGTAGCGAATAGATTGCACACTGTAGAAGAATACTATTTCTCAAAAAAATTAAGAGAAGTCAATCTCCTTATCGCTAATGGAAAGCCCATTATAAATTTAGGAATTGGTAGTCCCGATATGCAACCACCACAAAAGGTGATTGATGCCATTACAAATAGTTTTTCAAATACTAATGCACATAAATATCAAAGTTATCAAGGCTTGCCAGAACTTAGAGATGCCATGGCGGTATTTTATAAGGAACATTATAATGTGAAATTAAATCCAATATCGGAAATATTGCCTTTAATGGGAAGTAAGGAAGGTATTATGCATATTTCAATGGCATATTTGAATGAGGGCGATGAGGTTTTAATTCCAAATCCCGGTTACCCAACCTATGAGTCCGTAACCAAATTAGTTGGGGCAAAACCTGTTTTTTATGAATTGGATGAAGTAAAAAATTGGGCGCCAGATTTAAAAGCATTGTCAAGGTTAAATTTAAGCAAGGTAAAAATAATGTGGGTTAATTATCCGCACATGCCAACAGGAGCACTGCCTAGTAAATTTTTATTTGAAGAATTAGTTGCGTTTGCTAAAAAGCATAACATACTCGTTGTAAATGACAACCCTTATAGTTTTGTTTTAAATGATGCTCCAAAAAGCATCTTAAGTGTTGCCGGAGCAAAAGAAGTTTGTTTAGAGCTTAATTCGTTAAGCAAAACCTTTAATATGGCCGGCTGGCGTGTGGGTATGGTAGTAGGAGATAGCCAGCATATTAGTAATATTTTAAAGGTTAAAAGCAATATGGATTCTGGGATGTTTTATGGAATTCAAAAAGGAGCCATTGAAGCACTTAAATGTTCTAACATGTGGTTTTCTACGTTAAATAGTGTATATAAACAACGTAGAGATCTTGTTTGGAAATTGGCCGATGCGCTTAATTGTACGTATGATAAGGAAGCCACAGGACTTTTTGTATGGGCAAAATTACCTGTAGGCTTAACATCTGAAATCTTTATAGATACAGTGCTTCAAAACAAGCATATTTTTATAACACCTGGAACTATTTTTGGCAGTCAAGGTGAAGGTTATATACGATTTTCTTTATGTGCTTCAACCGAAGTACTGGAAGAAGCAATAACAAGAGTAAAATAAGTATGCAGTTTGCAGTGACAGTAAACAGTAAAGTAATTTTTGAAGTAAATAGGTGTAAATTAATAATAAAAATTCTTCTCTTTGGGAAGATGTCTCAAAGAGACAGATGGGAATGAAAAATATATACATCATAGGCGTTGGGTTAATAGGAGGAAGTATCGCTTTAGATATAAAAAAGATACACCCGGATGTTACTATTTATGGGATAGATAAAAATCCGGCACATATAATTGAGGCAATTAACTTAAACATTATCGATAGGAAAGCTGAAATTTCAGATTTAAAAAATGCCGATTTAGTGATTCTTTCCATTCCGGTAGATGCCGCTGTAAACAGTATTGTTCAAATTCTTGATACCGTTTCCGATAATGCACTCGTGGTTGATGTTGGGTCGACAAAGATGGATATTTGTAAAGCCGTTGCCAACCATCCAAAAAGGAGGAATTTTTTAGCGATGCATCCAATCTCAGGAACTGAATTTTCAGGTCCAAAAGCCGCTATTCATGGGTTGTTTAAAAACAAAACCAACATTATTTGTGAAGTAGAGAAAACGGCGTTTAAGCTTCAAGAAAAGGCCTTAAAGTTATTCGAATCTATAGGAATGCGCATGAGATATATGAATCCAGAAGCACATGATAAACACATCGCCTATGTATCTCATTTATCACATATAAGCTCCTTTATGTTGGGGAAGACCGTTATCGATAAAGAACGAAATGAACGCGATATTTTTGATATGGCAGGCAGTGGATTTGCATCTACAGTAAGATTAGCCAAAAGTTCACCTGAAATGTGGACACCTATATTTAAACAGAATAAAGATAATGTTATAGAAACCTTAGAAGAGTATATTAATAATCTCACCCATTTTAAAGACATGATGAGACAAAACGATTTCGAAGCTATTTATAATGAGATGAAAAACACCAATCATATAAAAGATATTTTAAAAGGAATAAGCTGAAATTAGAAGTAAAAAGTTATTTGAATGTCCGTATTCATTCATAATACCATTTTTGTCATTCAGAATGGAGT
>CAXBHA010000505.1:0-2819 GCA_963974955.1 uncultured Yeosuana sp.
AATATAAAGCAATAGAGAACGCGGTTCCAACATACAAGGCAATCCCAATGGAGCCACCAATGGGAATACCCATACTTCTAGAAAGCACGTAATAGACGCCTCCAGCACCTATTTTTTTATCAGTAGCTACCGATGAGATACTTAACCCTGTTGAAACCGATATAACATGTGCTATTAAAATAATTACGATGGCTCCGATAAGACCGGCATTTCCAACAACCCAACCTAATCGCATATACATGATAACCCCCAATATGGTAAGCAGTGAAGGTGTAAACACACCGGCAAAGGTTCCAAACTTTTTTACTTCGGTCATTTATTAATTCTTGAATATACATTTTAAACGTGGAGATTATTGTATAATAGAAGTTTGGCAATATGAATTTCCACTGTTTTTTAAAGACAATAGTTCATTTCGTCGTTTTTTTTTATAGTTCATGTGATTTATTATGCGTCAAAGTAATTAATCGTTTAGTTTTAAATAAATTAATTAATTCACCCCCTATGAAAAAGCTGATTTCTTATTGTTGTTTTGTCGGTATTATAGCATCTTGCCAAACCATTTCTGCACAAGGACTTAATGGTTTTTTAGAAAAACCACATTATAATTTAAAGGCTAATAAATCCCTTAATAATAATTCAGAAGATAAAGCCATAAATACGGCAACCGTTCCTGATTTTAAAACAAAACCAAATAAATTAAAGATTACCGGAACCATTTTTGAAAATGATGGTGTAACACCTGCAAATAATGTTGTTTTTACCATATTTCAAGCTGATGAAGACGGTAATTATGAGATGAAAAGAGATGCCAATAGAAAACGTTATGTCTATCATAGAGCAGAGATAACAACCAAAGCCGATGGTAAATACACATTCTATACGTTTATGCCGGGTAGATTTTTACATACCAAGGAATTGATAAATATCCATCGGGAAATAAAAGAACCCGGTAAAGACACCTATAAGCTCGACGCCTTCTTTTTTAATAACGATCCTTTGTTCTTAAAATTGATTCCCGATTGTCGTAGACAATTGGCTAACAGTACACTTAAAGTCGAAAAAAAGGATGGTATGTATATTGCCAAAAAAGATATTGTTCTTGAACAAAACACAGCTTCTGGCAATACTATGTATGCAGTTACGAACGATTTGAGACAAGGCAAAAATATTTCTTCGGACAAGTAATTACAGAATCGTTAACATTTTATACAACTAAAGGACTACGTTTAGTTTAAACTAAATCACAATAGCTAAGCAAATGTTTAATTTATACGTGTAACATTGAGTGTCAAAATAATGTTTTCCAAATTAGGCTATTTTATTGAAAATGTGTATTTTTGCACTCCTTTTAGCGAATTATTGGAATGATAAAAGGAATGAAACTAAAATTTAATAACACTTCTGTGTGTTATTCGCCTTAAATCTTCCAAAACATTCAGAATACAAAATTTAATCAGCACATGGCTGAAAAAGCAAAAAAAGCTAAGGATGAAGCAGTTGATGCTCCAGTATTAGAAACCCCAGTCGTAGAAGCTCCAGTAGTATCTGAAGCTCAAGCAAATCCCGACAAATTCTTGAAAGATTTTAACTGGCATAATTACCAAGAGGGTATTGATGAAGTTGATGACAAACAACTTAAAGAATTTGAAAAATTAGTAGCAGAAAATTTCGTAGACACTCTTGATGATGAGGTTGTTACTGGTACAGTAATCCACATGACAGATCGTGATGCAATTATTGACATTAATGCAAAATCTGAAGGTGTTATCTCATTAAACGAATTTCGTTACAATCCAAACTTAAAAATTGGCGACAAAGTTGAAGTCTTAATTGACGTTCGTGAGGATGCAACAGGACAATTAGTATTGTCTCATAGAAAGGCGCGTGTAATTAAAGCATGGGACCGAGTAAATGCTGCTCATGATACTGGCGAAATCGTTAATGGTTTTGTTAAATGCAGAACTAAAGGAGGCATGATTGTAGATGTTTTTGGTATTGAAGCATTCTTGCCAGGTTCTCAAATTGATGTGAAGCCTATTAGAGATTACGATCAATATGTTAATAAAACAATGGAATTTAAAGTTGTAAAAATCAACCATGAATTCAAAAACGTTGTTGTGTCCCATAAAGCGTTAATCGAAGCGGATATTGAAGAACAGAAAAAAGAAATCATTGGTCAATTAGAAAAAGGCCAAGTCCTGGAAGGTGTTGTTAAAAACATTACTTCTTATGGTGTGTTTATTGATCTTGGAGGTGTTGACGGATTAATTCATATTACAGATTTGTCATGGTCAAGAATCAATCATCCAAATGAGATTGTTGAATTGGACGAAAAACTTAATGTGGTAATTCTTGATTTTGACGAAAATAAATCCAGAATCCAATTAGGTTTAAAACAATTGAGCAAACATCCATGGGAAGCACTTGCCGACACTGTAAAAGTTGGCGATAAAGTTAAAGGGAAAGTGGTTGTTATTGCCGATTACGGTGCATTTATTGAAGTCGCTGATGGTGTTGAAGGGTTAATTCACGTATCAGAAATGTCTTGGTCAACACATTTGCGTTCTGCCCAAGATTTTGTATCGGTAGGTGACGAGGTCGATGCTGTCATTTTAACATTAGATAGAGAAGATCGCAAAATGTCTCTTGGTATTAAACAAATAACTCCCGATCCATGGACAGATATTACAGGTAAATATCCTGTAGGTTCTAGTCATGTTGGAATTGTGCGTAATTTCACAAACTTTGGTGTTTTTGTTGAACTAGAAGAAGGTATTGACGGATTAATTTATATTTCAGATTTATCTTGGACTAAG
>CAXBHA010000506.1:0-2812 GCA_963974955.1 uncultured Yeosuana sp.
CCCGTTGTCGTTCCTAAACATTCTGAAGATATAAGTGAGCCTGTTTCCATGGTTTCGAATGCAACAAAAACTGAAGATGCTAAAGAAGAATTAGTAGAAGCCAAATCAATTAATTTTGAGGAAGTACTGGTAAAGGAACCCCCTCAAATTATTTTGAAAAAGGAAATTAAACGTCCATCCGGACTTTCATTAAGTAGTATAAAAGCAAAAAAGGATCACCTTATTAAACAAATGGATGTGGTTGTTGATGAAGAATCACTTCCAAAAGAATCATTTACTGATAAGCAACTGGTTAAGTATTGGAATCAATTTATTAAAGATCTTCAAAACAAGGGCAAACATAATCTAGCTTCGATATTGTCGATCGACACGCCAAAAGTTAAAGGCACAACGGTTCATTTAGAATTTCCTAATTCAACAAACAAAGTCGAGTTAGAACGCCAGCAGTATGATTTGTTAGCATTTTTAAGAAAGTCCTTAAATAATTTTGATATCAAGCTTTCCATTACAGTTAACGAAGAACTGGAAAAACAATATGCGTATACAGCAAAAGAAAAATTTAAAAAACTGCGAGATAAAAATCCTCAAATAGAAATCTTAAGAAAAACGTTTGATTTAGATATTTAACAAATTAAACGACCAATATAATCAAGAAAATATGCTAGGACTTAAACTTCCCACAGACCCAAGATGGGTAAATATAGTCGAAAAGAATATTGAAGAAATATTGACCGATCATGCTTTTTGTGAACAAAAAGCTGCCAGTACTGCGATTTCACTGATTGTAAGTTTTCCTGAATATACAGACTTAGTGCAGGAAATGACAGCTTTAGTAAAAGAAGAAATCAGTCATTTTAAAATGGTTCATGATAAGATAATTGCAAGAGGTTGGGTTCTTGGTAGAGACCGCCGTGACGATTATGTGATTCAATTGGTTAAATTCTTTCCAAAAGGTGGAAGCAGAACGACACAACTTATTCATAGACTGCTTTATGCTGCTTTAATTGAAGCCAGAAGTTGCGAACGGTTTAGATTACTTTCAGAAGAGCTAAAAGATAAGGAATTGGCTGGCTTTTATAAAAATTTAATGGTTAGCGAAGCCAACCATTATACTATGTTTTTAGGATTTGCGCGTCAATACGGAAACAGAAACGACGTTGATGTGAAATGGCAACAACTTCTTGAATATGAAGCTAAAATAATTAGCGATTTAGGAAAAACAGAAGCCATACATGGCTAAAACTTATAGCCAACTCCAAACTGTATTGTTGAATTATTAGCTTTAATACCCAAGTCTTTATCAAAAATATTTGAAATACCATAGGTATATCGGGCATCGGCAAATAACATGTGATTTATCTTTACCTCTAGACCGGCAACTCCTGAATAAGCAAAGTTTCTTATGCCATCATCTACTTTGTTAATTTTTAATCCAACCTGTGGACCAGCACCAATATATAATTTTTCGCTCAATCGAAATTTGAAAAAAACAGGCAATTGAAGATAATCCAATTGTAAAGGTTCTTGTTTTGCGCCTTCTGCCGAAAATTGTAACTCAGGCATTACATAAACAGTTTTAGAGAGTCCATATTCTCCAAAGAAGCCAATAATAAAGCCATTTCTATGCACATTGTCGGCTAATGAAGTTCCAGTAAAATCTAAATTAGAAATGTTTAAACCACCACGAACGCCGTATTTTGTTGCCTGAGAATAACCATTCAAGAAAAAGCCAAGCAATAATATAAAGAGTAATAATTTTTTCATAATAATAGGTTTGGGTTAAGTATTTATAAAGAACTGGTTTAAAAATAAACACCCACGAATATATATCTTATTATGAAAAAATTTATATTTAAAAGTTAAAGTGCACAATTTTACTGTGTATTGCTAGAAACAGTATCATAAAATATACTTTTAATAATACCATCTGCCAATCCAATCTTGGGCACATAAATATGCTTAGCTCCGCTCCATTTCATTGAGGACAGATAAATGCGCATTGCTGGAATAATAACGTCTGCCCTATCTTGGTTTAAATCCAGAATTGTAATACGTTCTTCATATGAATAGCTTTGCAACGTATTATAATATGAGGTTAAATAAAAATAAGTCAATGGTTTGCCCATTGCTTTCCCTGATATTTTAAAAATTTTATTGATGTTTCCCCCAGATCCAATGACTTCAATTTTTTCAAAAGGGCTAGCTTTGTCTTTTATCCACAACTCAAGTTCTAGCCATGCTTCTTTTTTAACCATATCGTTCAGTAACCTAACGGTCCCAATTTTAAACGATTTAGAGGCAACAGCATGTCCTTCGTGAATTACGGTAAACTCAGAGCTACCGCCTCCTACATCTACATAGAGATAGGTTTTAGCATTATCAATATACGTATGTAAATCGGTAGCGGCGATAATGGCGGCTTCTTCTTCTCCTTCGATAATATCGATACGTATTTCAGAATTTTTATAGACTAAATCGGCCACTTCTTTCCCGTTCATTGCTTCTCTCATCGCAGATGTGGCACAGGCCTTATATTTTACTACTTTATGGGATTTCATTAATAATTTAAAAGCCAGCATGGTATCAATAATACGTTGAGCATTTTCATCTGAAATCTTATTTGAAATAAACACGTCGGAACCTAGGCGAATAGGTACCCTAACCAATGAGTTTTTTTTAAACATGACTTGTTTTCCATCTTCCTCTATAATATTTGATATAAGGAGTCTTACAGCATTTGAGCCTATGTCAATAGCAGCATATTTTACAATTGAAAGCATATTAGTTTTCTAACTTTTTTGAATAATAATCA
>CAXBHA010000507.1:0-2810 GCA_963974955.1 uncultured Yeosuana sp.
ATTTAAAATAGATGCCAGTATAAACGATATAGATTATACGGCTTCACGGAACTTGGACAGGAACTACTTTGAAAGACTGGCCACTTTGAACTTTATACAGAACAGGGAAAACATTATCATGACCGGTGCTACCGGGACGGGCAAAAGCTATCTGGCACAGGCCCTGGGACACCAGGCCTGTATAAATATGCACAAATCCATGTACTTTAATATCTCCAAACTGATCGAGCGGATAAAAATAAGCAAGCTCGAAGGCTCGTACAGCAAGTTCCTCCTGAAAATCGAAAGAACACAATTATTGATCCTGGACGACTTCGGCCTCTATGAGTTCGATAATACCGCCAGGCACGCACTTATGGACATCGTCGAGACAAAATATGATAAAAGTTCCATAATACTGACCTCGCAGATACCCGTAAAAATGTGGCATAAACTGATAGGGGAAGGGACTATCGCCGATGCCATATTGGACAGGATAATCTATTCCTCCCACAGGATGGAACTGGAAGGCGAATCAATGAGAAAAAACAGACTTAAAGAACTAAAGTAATTTGTAAATTTAACCCAGAAATCAACTCTTTAAAAAGTGGCACATTTTGACCGGTATGGGTGGCACATTTTCATCGGTATATCCAAAAGTAATTTATAAAATAGTTGTTTTTACCTTAATTCTTACTATTTCAGGATGTTCTAAAGACAATAACGAACCTAATAATATTGATTAACAAGCAGATGGATTAATAGGCATTGAATTGAACCACGATATATCTTGTTTGACTGTAATGCTTTATTGAATTTACAATAAGTCAAATAATATTAATAAGAAAACATAAGTCAAAAATCTGGTAGTTGAGACACACCATAAAAGAAATATCTAAAGAGTTAAATTATAAATTAGACCAAATTGAATCCACTTATGAAAGCATAATCATAATTGCGGAAAAAGGAATTGATGCAACAAAATCAGCACTTTTAAAAATTAGAAATCTTGTACTAGAAAACGATTTTGACACTAAAGAGTCTGAAATAGATTTTTTTAAAAACATTAAACCCCAAGTTTATAGCAAGCTTATTTATTATGTAAAACTATTCAATATCGAAAGTAAGCGCCCAAGAGGCAGCAAAAAATCCCAGGCTAAATACCTAAACAATCATATCGATAGGCTTCAGGCATTTTTCAATGACAATCTAGAGTTTTACCACTATATTAGAAGAGGTGCCACCACCTTTGACAAACAGTATTTTTTAAGAGGACAGGCGGATATACGATTGCATTCCGATGCCTTCCACTTTTTTACCGATGAGCAATTTTCTACAAGTCATGATAGCACAGTAGCTACAATATTAGCCTTCGATATGCTAATCGTACATTTAAAAAAAGAAATAGACAAACTAAACAGTAACGGAATGGAAACAATTAACTCCCCTAACCCAATACTTTCTTCCAAACTTTTTTGGACAGGAAGTAAAACAGATTTAATAGAATTGATTTATGCATTGCACAGTAGCGGTACAATAAATAGCGGAACAGCTGACATTAAACAAATGGCATCAGCTTGTGAGCAAATCTTCAATATAGATTTAGGAGATTTTTATAGAACCTTTTTAGAGATTCGTTCTCGAAAAATAAATCAAACTAAATTTATTGATAAACTTAAAGAATCACTCATTCATCGCATGGAGCAATCTGATGAATAAAACACCCAAGTTACACCCAACTTGGTAGTCCAAAAAATAGACAAGCTGTTATACAGTTTGTATCCTTTTGGCATGCAAATTCTTTGATAGAATCTTCAATTTGCATCATTTTCAATCAAAATAAATGACATAAAAAAAACACCCAACTTGGGTGTAACTTGTGAAAAAAATCGGTTAAAACTTACCATTTTTGTAGAACGAAAGTCAAATCATGTCAGGGGCTATCAAATAAATTGAAAGAAAAGAATAGTCCCTTTCATTTAAATCGCTCTATTATGCCGACAAGTATTATCACCACAGACGATCTTCGGGAGTTCAAAACGGAATTGCTCGATGACATTAAAAATCTTCTTTCAAAACAAGTCAATGGAAGTTTAAAAAAATATTTAAAATCTTCCGAAGTAATGGATTTGCTTCAAGTCAGTCCAGGAACATTACAAAATTTTAGAATCAATGGCACATTACCCTATACTAAAGTTGGAGGAATAATCTATTACGATGCCGAGGAAATTCAAAATGTAATGACCGCTAACCGTGTGCAGCACAGTCTAAATTCTTAGGCGATGAACTACATAAAGCTACTTAACGCGGCTTTTGAAAAGTTCTTTTTCGACGATCGCCTCAACCCAACACACATAAGCCTTTATATGGCGCTGTTTCAAGAGTGGAATAGCAGTCGCTTTATGGATGAATTCTACGTTAATCGCAGGGATTTGATGCGTTGTGCCAAAATAGGCTCAAAATCCACATATCATAGATGTATCGTCGAGTTAGATTCTTGGCAATACCTAACCTATTTCCCTTCCAATAATCCGTATAAGGGCAGCAAAATAAAGATGTCCATTATTGAGACAAGTGATGAACCTGTTACGGGACAGTACAATCCCATATTAGAACAACTTGCGGAACAGTACTGTCCCATACGTGAACCAGTAGTGAACCAATACCGTCCCACCAGTGGACAGGCACTGGTATCTACTATAAACAATAACAAACAGCCAAAGGGCAGGCAGGCTGTTATTTTATTTTTTGAAGAAAAAGGTTTTGATGCTGATGAAGGAAAAAAATTCTTTGAGCATTATGAAACAAATAATTGGAAAACAAGCGACGGA
>CAXBHA010000508.1:0-2800 GCA_963974955.1 uncultured Yeosuana sp.
AAACCAACCTGATGACGATATAGAATGTATTGATTTTCAATATCCTATTTCTTTTTCAGTATATAATACCCAATTTCAGGTAATTGATAACGTGACTATTGAAAATGATAGACAGTTATTTAAATTTATTCGCCGAGTTAAAAATGGTGAAGTATTTGCAAGTCTGGACTTTCCTGTAACTATGGTATTAGCCGATGGTACAACTATTGAAGTGCATAATAACCTAGAGTTACAAAACGCGATAGGTGAGGCTAAAGATTCATGTGACGAAGATGATAATAACGATCATCATGATCATGATTTTACTTTGGAGCGTCTTAACTCTTTGTTGGTAACATGCCCATGGGTAGTCCATGATTTTAACAGAAATTCTGCTAATTTAACAGATCAATATCGTGAATATGTGATGATGTTTAATGATAATGGTGTCGTTAAAGTGCGTGCCAGAAACGGAAATGTTATAACAGGAAAATGGACAACAAGACTTACACATAAAGGAGCTTTAATTAATCTCGAGTTTGATGACCTGGTTGATTTTTCACTGGAATGGTATGTTTATGATATTGAATATGGAAGAATAAAGTTATTTACCGAAGGCGGAAACAAAATTATACTAGCAAAAAATTGCGATATCGTTTTCGATCAGACCAAAGAACGGATAGAAAATTATTTAAAAGAATGTTTCTGGCGAATTGAACGATTAAGCATTGAAGGGACTGATAAAGAAAGCGAATATATTGGCACACCTTTTAAGTTTGGAAATGATGGTGTTGTTACCCTAAGAGTGAATGGCGAGCTAGTAACCGGTACTTGGGAAGTTCTAGAGGCTAATGTCGGATTTATATTGAAAATTCAAATTGAAGGTAGGCCAGATTTACAGTTGCAATGGTTAGTAACATTCTTAGAACCCGGGGTAATAAAACTTGAAAGTTTAAATAGCACGATGACGTTAAGAAGATATTGCCCTGATGGAGATGGTGATATTAACTATATCAATGATGTGATAATTTCATCGACTTGGGAAGTAGCTCAATATGATGACGGTTTAGTACATGTTGTGGATCCAACAACCAACTTTTATATGTACACAATTAACTTTTTGGAAAGTGGAAGAATAAAAGTTACAGATCCAAATAATGGTGTAACTAGCGGTTCGTGGTTAGCGTATAGAAATGAAGGCTTGTTCCTAGGTTTAAATTTTGGAATGACACAACCATTTCAGGAACTTAACTACAGATGGAAAATAATGTCTATTGGTTTGACTGAAATTGTACTTAAAGACATGATGAGTTCACCCGGTACAGTAGGTCGTACATTAACACTTAAAGCAAAACAATAAAAAGGAGGCTCATATTCGGTTGGTTAGGTTAATTATTTAAGCTTCCTTTATAAAGGCTGTCAAAGCAAAAGTTTTGGCAGCCTTTTATTATTACAGCTTTTTTATAGAATGATGCTTCAATAATACACTTCAAATCCTTAAATTTGCGCATCTTAAAATTTGAAAAGGAACTATGTTTAATAATTTAAGCGAGAAATTAGATAAGGCACTACACGTTCTTAAAGGACATGGAAGTATTACTGAGGTTAATGTAGCAGAAACTTTAAAAGAAGTTAGACGGGCTTTGTTAGATGCCGATGTTAATTTCAAAATAGCAAAAGATTTTACAACCAAAGTTAAAGAGAAGGCTTTAGGTCAAAATGTATTGACCACGTTACAACCAGGGCAGTTAATGGTTAAGATTGTTAAGGACGAACTTACCCAACTTATGGGTGGTGATGCCGAAGGAATTAATCTGTCTGGGACACCAAGTATTATTTTAATGTCTGGATTACAAGGATCTGGTAAAACAACATTTTCTGGTAAACTGGCGAATTATTTAAAAAACAAAAAAACAAAAAAACCTTTATTGGTTGCCTGCGACGTATATCGTCCTGCGGCGATAGACCAATTACATATTGTAGGAGAGCAAATCAATGTGGAAGTTTTTAGTGATAAAGGAAATACAGATCCTGTTGCCATAGCCAAAGCTGGTATTGCCCATGCCAAATCCAATGGATTTAATGTGGTTATTATTGATACCGCGGGTCGATTGGCAGTCGATGAGGTTATGATGACCGAAATATCAAATATCCATAAAGCTGTTCAGCCACAAGAAACATTGTTTGTGGTAGATTCCATGACAGGTCAAGATGCTGTAAATACGGCAAAAGCATTTAACGATGTGTTGAATTTTGATGGAGTTATACTTACTAAATTAGATGGAGATACCCGTGGTGGTGCCGCTATATCCATTAAATCTGTTGTAAATAAACCTATTAAGTTTATTGGGACGGGTGAAAAAATGGAAGCCATTGATGTGTTTTATCCAGCTCGTATGGCAGACCGTATTCTTGGTATGGGCGATGTGGTATCATTGGTTGAACGTGCGCAAGAACAGTTTGATGAGGTTGAAGCCAGAAAACTTCAAAAGAAAATAGCGAAAAATCAATTTGGGTTCGACGATTTTCTTAAGCAAATTCAGCAAATCAAGAAAATGGGAAACATGAAAGACCTTATGGGCATGATTCCTGGCGCTGGAAAAATGTTGAAAGATGTTGATATTGATGATGATGCTTTTAAAGGGGTTGAAGCCATAATCCATTCTATGACACCAAAGGAACGAACGAATCCATCTGTGATCGATGCCAGCAGAAAAAAACGAATAGGAATGGGGTCAGGCACATCGGTTCAACAAGTAAACCAGTTATTAAAGCAGTTCCATCAAATGAGTAAAATGATGAAAATGATGCAAGGTGGCGG
>CAXBHA010000509.1:0-2795 GCA_963974955.1 uncultured Yeosuana sp.
TTAAAAGATTTGAAAAAAGGCATTAAAACGTATATCTCCAGTTCATATTGTGGCTATTGCACAAATGATCACGGAGTTAATTGGCTGCCTCAAGACAGTAATTTAAAAGAACGTATTGCGTATTTGTATAGTCCTACGGGATTATCATATAAAGAATATATACAATTTATTAAGGTGCATTTTCCGTTCCACCTACCACAGGCATTCTTACTATTATGGGGTAAAACCTTATTCCCAATCATTTGGCAATTGTTTAAAAATGAAGACTATTTAAAATGAAAACAGAAACAGCACAAGCACCAGTACTTTTTATCATTTTTAATAGGCCCGAACAAACAAAAAAGGTTTTTGACATGATACGAAAGGCGCAACCAAAAAAACTCTATGTTGCGGCCGATGGACCACGAAATAACGGAAAGGACGATCAATGTTGTAATGAAACTAGAGCTATTATAGATTTAGTGGATTGGGACTGTGAGGTTAAAACACTTTTCAGGGAAGAAAATATTGGCTGTGGGCTAGGACCTAAAACTGCTATAGATTGGTTTTTTGAAAATGAAGAAGCGGGTATTATTTTAGAGGATGATTGTTTGCCTTCAGCTAGTTTTTTTAGATTTTGCTCAGAGCTTTTAATAAAATATAAAGATAACAATCAGATTATGCATATTGGTGGTTCTAACTTTCAGAACGGCTATATCTCAGATTCAGATTACTCGTATTACTTCTCTTATTTTAGTCATGAGTGGGGTTGGGCAAGTTGGAGAAGAGCATGGAAAAACTATGATTATGAAGTTTCTACATATCCTGAGTTAAAAAAGAAAGGATACTTTGATAAGTATTTTTCAAATTTTATTGAAAAGAAATATCGTTTAAGTAAGATTGAGAAAACAATTAAAGCCAAAGAGGTCTCTTGGTGGGACTATCAATGGGACTACACCAAACTGGTAAACTCTGGCTTGTCAATTATACCAAATCAAAACATGATTAAAAATGTTGGGTTTGGTGAAGATGCCACACATACTATTAGTGCCAATGATGCAAGGCAATATAATGAAGCACAAGAAATGGATTTTCCATTAGTCCATCCTAACTTTATTATTAGGGATATAAAGGCAGATAGAAGGTATTTCAAATTTTTCTTTAAAGACACTATAGTACGCAGAAAAATACTCGGTTTTTTAAGAATTCCAGGGTATTCTACCAATGGGTAATATTTTGATTATTTTTTTGCTCACTTATAATTATTGAATTCTCTTTAATCACAATTAAAATTAAGAACTATAGGGTTTCTAGGTTCAAAATCTATATCTGTTCTATAGTCAATAACGTCAAAATTATGCTCTGGCCAAACAATATTGGTAGGGTTGCATGAATTGAAAACTATACAGTCGTTTATACTATTTCCACCAGTATTGGCCGTAGTTCCAAAAGCACCGAATATTAGTGAGTTAGAGGTAGATTTTCCTCTGTTTTGACCAAGGTCGCCACATATAATCTGTTTGGCACGTATTCTTGTAAAACTTACATTTTTAGAGCCTTCTACAGATGAGACTACACCGTTGCCCATTTCTAAAAAATCTACATCTTCAACAATTCCTCCATAACCACCTCTTGCACCTTCGGTATTTTGGTCTTCAAATAGTACACCAACACCGGTAGGGCTGTTGTTACCAACGATCAAACCTTTTTTTATCTGCTGCCCGCCACTTTTATAAATACTTACATTGTCTTCTGTCCAAGCAATTTCGCGGTCGTTTATTACAGAGAAGTTTTCTAAGAGCCCGCCTATACACTTGTCATATTGTACTAATTGACCTCTAGGGAAAGGCCCTCTCATATTATGTCCCTCAATATATTTTAAAATAGAATTATCACATTGATTTAAGCGAATACCGGTAGAACCATCTTCAACTCTAACATTCGTAATTACAATATTTTGAGAACCTATTCCTTCTATACAATTTCTATCAGCATCTTCTAAGGGACCTTTTGCTGGTGCGTTAACGTATTTAATAGAACAATTTTTTATCGTGAGATTATTTGCACTTGTAAATTTAATACCCATAAATTTCCCGGTATATTCAATAATGCAATTAGAAATTACTACTCCTGTGTAATTATTGATTTCAATACCGTGTTGGTTAGATGTTCTAATATAAAGGTTTTCTATTCGTTGGTTATTTGCACTTACTTTTATAGGTCCAGAATCTTGTAAATTAGAAGTACAAATATTACCAATAATGCTTGGTATTATTTTGTACGTTTCTTTAGTTCCATTTTCAGCAGTAACGGTATAAGTTCTTTCATGACTAAAATCTTGTGTTGCTTTAGAAGTGGGACTTACCGTAGACCCTGGTGATATTACTATGGTAGGTACTAATTTCTCAATAGGTATTAATAGAGGATCGAGCTCAACATACACTGTTTTTGTATTTTCATCAAGAGTACCGATAATATCTGTGGTCAAACCATTATTGTCAACAGAAAGAAAACTAAAATTCGTGATTTTTGCATTTGAGATGGCAATAGGTTCTTCAGCAGCTTCACCTATCTCTTTTAAAAGGTCGGTTTCAGAAGCACAAGAACTTAATTGTAACAAAGGGAATGTTAAAAATATAAAGAATAGAAGTGTAGCATATATAGATGTAGGTCTGATCATATTTATCAAATATTCGGTAATGATTTTAGATCTTAAAATTCTGAAAGAGTTTTTTAGTTCGCAGTTGGTTTTTGTTCTTCATATAATTTAGGGGAATATGATTAGAACAAGAATTTAAAAGCTTATAATTAAGGTT